>CAMLGP010000280.1 GCA_946479535.1 uncultured Bacteroidota bacterium | reverse complement strand
ACAACTGATGATGCCATTATGCAGGTAGCACTCCAATACCGCATAGGAAATACCGGCAATTTTACCAATGTTCCAACAGGTTATGTTGCTGATGCCACTACTGGTCCGTCATTAGCTACATTAGTTACACCCATTGATGTTACATTACCATCCGCTTGCGATAACCAGGCCCAACTGGAGATCCGCATCATGACCACAAACGCAGTAGGTAGTGACGAATGGGTGGGTATTGATGATATTGATATCAGTGGATCAACAACGTCTGTAAATACAATTTCAGTAGCGGCCGTTACAAATGCTGCTGAACCTGCTACCAATGGCTCTTTCACCATTAATTTCAACAGTACTACCAGCGTCCAGACAGATATCAATTTCGCGTATGCCGGAACCGCAGCTTTTGGTACTGATTATACCGTTAGCTATTCAACTGGCACCACTCCTTCTGTTACCTCTACCGGAACTTTGACCGTTCCTGCAGGCACTTCATCAGTAACAGTAACTATTACCCCGGTGGATGATGCAACTGCAGAATCATTGGAGAATATTCTGCTCACACTTTCAGCGCCAACTGCAGACTATATACTCGGAACAGATAATGCCTCAATTAATCTGGCCGATAATGATGTAGCGCTTTCTGCTTCAGTAGCTGCTGGTGTGAATGCAGCCGAGCCTGCTACCAATGGTACATTTACAATAAACTTATCAGGTAATGCCCCAGCGGGTGGTATTACCGTTAATTATACCCTGGGTGGTACTGCTACATCCGCCGATTATACAGATGCACTGGCGGGCAGTATTACAATACCGCAGAACTCAAATAGCGGCACCATTACTTTAAGTGTTATTGACGATGCATTATTTGAAGGAATCGAAACCATAACCATCACACTGAACAATGCAACCAATGGTGCTACAATAGGAACAGCCAATGCAAGCATCAATTTAACAGACAATGATAATCCCCCTCCAGCCAATGTGGTGATCAACCAGGTTTATGGCGGTGGTGGTAACTCTGGAGCCACTTTCAAGAATGACTTCATTGAACTTTATAATAATGAAAATACACCTGTGAACCTTACCGGATGGTCTGTACAATACCTGAGTGCAGCAGGTACCGGAAACTGGACGGTCACTCCATTATCAGGAATAATTCCTGCGCATAGTTTCTTCCTGATCCAGGAAGCAGCTGGTGCCGGAGGCACAACATCATTACCAGCACCAGATGTAAGCGGAACAATTGCCATGGGTGCCACAGCAGGTAAAGTATTACTAAGCAATTCAACGGTTGCACAAAATGGGGCCAATCCATTTGGTATTACCGTGATCGATAAAGTTGGTTATGCTCCTACAGCCACAGGCTTTGAAACAGCTCCTACCGCTGCTCCTGAAAATGCAACAGCATTGGTTAGAGTAGCAGACGGTGTTGACAATAATAATAACTCAACTGATTTTGTTATTGCCACACCTATTCCGCGTAACAGGCTCTATACAACAACCGCTCCTGCAATTATTTCATTGAGTCCACCCAATAATTCAGTGGATATCCCTTATAATATTCCTTTGACACTGACATTTGATAAACCTGTTTTAAAAGGAACAGGCAATATTACCCTGGTTGAAAATGGCGTTGCTGGTGCGCCAATTGATGTAAATTCTACTTCCATTGCTATTTCCAATAACAGCGTTGTTTCAATTAACACTACACTTAATGGTGGAAGCGCTTATTCAATACAGATCAGCGCAGGTGCATTTGAAGATGTATACGGCAATGACTTTGCCGGAATCACCAATGCTGCCTGGTCATTCACTACTTATAATTCATCTGTTGCAGTAAATCTTCCAGCCAACTTTGATTTCCAGAATTGTACGGGAACGGGTTTATTGCCCAATGGCTTTACGCAATTCAGCCAGGCAGGCGCTACTACATGGGACTGTACTCCTTTTGGTCGTGACCCTGCAGCACCTAATGGCACAGCTGCATTCCCGAATGCAGTTCAGATGAATGGATTTGCCAATGGCACCAATGTACCCAATATCGATTGGCTGATCTCCCCATCACTCAATCTTACCGGCACAACCTTCCCGCTTCTTTCCTTCTGGAGCCGCACTGCCTTTAATGGTCAGCCATTACAACTGAAGATCTCTACTGATTATACCAGTGGTGATCCCAACCTGGCAACCTGGACTGATCTCAATGGAAAATTTCCTGGTCTCGCTTCCAATATATGGACATTATCTTCTGATATAAATTTCTCTGCCTTTAAGCAGGGGAATGTTCATATTGCATTTGTCTATACTTCATCAGATGAGGAAGGCGCAAGATGGACACTGGATGATATCAGCGTGATAAATTCAGCTACACCGCCACCGCCAAGTCTGACCGTAAGCACTACTGACCTGCAATTCAATTTTGTAGCCAACGGTTCAACGGGTGATAAAACATTCAACTTTATCGGCAATGATCTTACCGATGAGGTTACACTAAATGCCAGTGCTGACTTCCTCCTGTCAAAGGATGGAGGCAGCTTCAGCCCTTCATTAACTTATACCGTGGCTGAAGCCAATAATATTAATGAGACAGTTTATGTACGCTTTGCTCCATCACAGGCCAATCAGGACTTCACCGGCACTATAATGGTGGCTACTTCAACATTGTCTTCCACTGTGAACCTGAAAGGAACCAGTATTGATCCGGCTACAACACTTGAAGTGGTGAACTGGAATATGGAATGGTTTGGCAGCACTGATCCTTCACTGGGACCAACCAATGATCCTCTGCAGGAGCAAAATGCAAAAACGGTGTTGACAAGTACCGGAGCAGACCTGTTTGGTTTGATAGAAGTTGTGGATGAATCAAGATTGGCTAATATAGTAAGCCAGATGCCGGGATACAGCTATGTGATCTGCAATTTTGGTTCACATGTGAATCCCAATGAGAATAACCCTTCTCCATTGGGTGAAGCACAGAAAGCAGCATTCGTTTATAAGACTTCCATATTCAGCAACATTACAACTACGGCATTGCTAACTAATGGAGTAAATACGGCGAGTGATTTAAGCAATCCTGCCTATAATTACTGGTCTAGCGGACGATATCCTTTCATGATGTCTGCAGATGTAACACTGAACTGTGTAACCAGGAATATCAAATTTGTGCTGGTACATGCCAAGGCAAATACATCACCAACAGCTACTGCTTATGCGAGAAGAAAGAGTGGAGCTGATTCCTTATACTTTACATTGAACAATTTATTCCCGAATGACAATATTGTTATCCTGGGTGATTTTAATGATGATCTCGATAAATCAATTACATCCGGGTTTACAACAACATCCTGGAACAGCTTTACAGATGATCCGGTCAATTTTACAGCGGTTACACTTCCATTAAGTCTGGCTGGCAAGAAATCAACTACAGGATTCAATGATGTGATTGACCATGTAATAGTTTCCAATGATATGGTACCTTATTATATACCATCAAGCGCTACTATTCTGTCTGATGTAACCAGCCTGGTAACTAATTATGGTACTACCACATCTGACCACTTCCCTGTATTTACCCGTTATAAATTTGAGCAGCCAGCCCCTCCGGTTATAACCTGTCCGGATAATATTGTGAAGAATAATGATGCTGGCGTATGTGGCGCAACAGTTACCTATACAGTTCCTGTTAGTGGTGGCTGCGGAACAAAAACACTGAATCAGACAGCCGGTTTGACCAGTGGTTCTGTATTTCCAGTTGGTGTGACCACCAATACATTTGTAGTAACAGACGCTGCTGGCGGAACAGCTACCTGTTCCTTCACAGTAACCGTTAATGATACCGAGAGCCCCACAATCAGTTGCCCTGCCAATATCACCCGCAATGCTGATCCAGGCAACTGTGGCGCTGTAGCAAATTATACAGTGAACTTTGCAGACAATTGCACGGGTGCTGTTATTCAGCAAACGTCTGGGCTTGCCAGTGGTTCAACATTCCCTGCCGGTACAACAGCCAATACATTTGTAGTGACTGATGCAGCGGGACATACTGCTACCTGTTCATTTACGGTAACTGTTACAGATAATATTGCGCCAACATTTACCAAACCGGCAGACAAGACCATCAACTTCAATGGAACATGTACTTATGATGCAAGCGTTGCTGTTACGGGCGATGTTACCAATGAATCCGATAATTGTTCAACTGGTTTGCAGGCAACATTTACTGATTCAGTGACAAGCTGTGGTAATAATGTTACGATATACCGCAAATGGAAACTGGCTGATGCCAATGGCAATCAGGCTCCTGCTCAAATACAAACGATCACAGTAACCGATAATAGTACCCCATATATAGTATATGCAACCAAAGAAGCCCGCTTTGCAGATTTCAACCTGATCAATGGTTCAGTGGGCGTTACTTCATCTACGGGTGTGGCAGAGTTCAAAGCAGGAACTGTTATTCTTTCACCTGATTTTGTGAAAGCAAAAACTATCTCCGCTCAACCAGGTACATTTATTCCCAATAAGTTTTCAACGCCTGCAGTGGATGGCCCAAATCCGCCTTTCTTCCTGTTCAGCGGAACAACAACCGGTTTGAGTAACCGTACGGTAAGTTCAAGCACAACAACGCCTGTAAGTACCAATCATAAAGAACTGCGCATTAAAAAGAATGTAACAGTAACCATTACTGGAAACTTGTATGGAAAGATCATCATTGAAGAAGGTGCACAGGTCACGTTTACTCCGGTTGGTGGCATATTGAATGTGGAGGATATGCAAATTGATGGTAGAGCCAGCAATATTACTAAAGTGAAATTCGGTGAATGCACTTCTGTTCGCATCCGCAATACCGTTGAGGTTGGTGGATATGTGATGCTGAATGTGAATGGTCCGAAGGTTACCTTCTACCTCGGCGATAACACAACAGATGATGAGCAGTTCATTGTAGATGATGGATTTAATATCATCTCGGTAAACATCTACATTAAGAAAGGCCAGTTGAGAATAAAGGATAAAGCAGACCTGGTAGCTATGAAAGGCCTGTTCATTGTTGAAAGCCTGATCAGCCAGGGAAGCGGAATTGTATGGGATGATAATGATTGCAATTCGTCAGGTTCCACTCAATTGAATGCAAGTAATTCCAAACA
>CAMLGP010000279.1 GCA_946479535.1 uncultured Bacteroidota bacterium | reverse complement strand
GCACGTTTCACCGCAGCCTTTCATGATTTTCATACTGAACTTTTAAAGAATGTAATACCCGGTTTTCATGATCTTGGTTTGCGCTACGCACAGTTTGAAGAATCTCTAAAGGGTGAATATTATGAAAGAATGAGCAAGGCAATTTCCCTGATTGATGAATTAAAGAAACGGGAACGGTACAAGCATTTTTATGAGATCATGACTGAATCCCCTGACGATTTTCCCTTACGTGTAATGCATCATGATGCCAAGATCGCCAATGTCCTTTTCAATAAAAAGAATGGAAGAGTCATTTGCCCTATTGATCTGGATACCGTAATGCCTGGCTATTTCTTTTCTGACCTGGGAGATATGATCCGGTCAATGGCCTGCATAAATGATGAGGATAGCAGGGATTTTGACAGCATTAAGATCCGTAAGGATTATTATAATGCCATTGTCAGCAATTATCTGTCTGTGATGGGCAATCAGTTGACTGCTTCAGAAAAAAAATATATCCATTATGCAGGACTGCTTATGGTTTACATGCAGGCTCTTCGTTTCCTTACAGACTATCTGAATGGAGACATTTATTATCGAACTAATTACCCTGATCAAAATTTTGACAGGGCCATGAATCAATATGTATTATTAATGCGTTTAGAGAAGTGGCTCCTCCCTGACTCCCCTTCCTATGGCTGATGCAAATACTTCTGGTGCATAACCTATATTCCCGGAATAATATTCAGTGAGTTTTGCAGAAAAATCATTGAACCTGTCTTTTTTAACCAGTGCAATAGCACATCCCCCAAATCCAGCTCCTGTCATCCTTGCACCAATACATCCCTGGTAGGTTTTGCAGAAATCAACAATCGCATCCAGTTCCCTGCCGGATACTTCATATAATTCTTTCAGGGATTGATGAGATGCATACATCAATTCCCCAAACTGCTCCAGGTTACCGGACTTTAATGCCTTTGTGGCCTGTTTCACTCTTTCATTTTCAGTTATAACATGTAATGCCCTTTTTTCCAGTACCGGGTCTTTGATCAGGTGTTTTTTTGTAGTAAACTCTTCCGGACTGATATCACAAAGAAAATCAGCTTTTATTTCCAGTTGCAAGCGTTTAAGGGCAGCTCCACATTCTGCAAATCGTTCATTGTATTTAGACTCTGCCAGGGAACGTTGCTTATTGCTATTGATGATGGCCAGCACATGATCCCCTATCTCAAAAGGTATATATTCATATTCGAGCGTATCGCAATTCAATAGAATGGCCTTATCTTTTTTTCCCATGGCTACTGCAAACTGGTCCATAATGCCAGAGTTTACTCCGATAAATTCATTCTCTACCTTTTTGCCAAGCAAGGCAATCTCCTTGGGAGTAATTTCTAATTCAAACACTTCGCTAAATGCAAAACCGGTTAATACTTCAATGGAAGCTGATGAAGAAAGGCCTGCGCCAATGGGAAGATTGCCATAAAAAAGCATATCCATCCCTAAAATGGAATGCCCCTGCTGCAATAACTGATGGATCATACCTAATGGGTAATTAAACCACTCTTTACCCGTTTTTGTATAGGATTGTTTTAATTCCAAACTTGCCTTTTCAGGAAAATTGATACACTCAAACCGAAGAACCGGATCCGTATTATGAGCAAGAAGCAGCCAGGTGCCTGAGGAAATGGCACAGGGCATCACCTGTCCACCATTATAATCAATATGTTCGCCGATCAAATTAACCCTGCCCGGACAAAAAAATATTCCTTCAGGGTTCTTGTTAAATCTTTTGCGGAATTCTTTTTCCAGCTCAACGTTTGTCATTGCTATTATACTATTTTTGAAACATGCGAACGTCTGATCGACAATTCTGTTTTTCTTATTCCGGCGAAGATATTTATTTGTTTAGATTGACCAATTAAAAAGGGACAGAAGTTTGTATCAGCAATTATGGTGCTATCATTGTTTCCTTTACACTCCTTCAAAAAAACGGCTCCTCCAATAATATTGTTTTAGGGTTTGACAATGTAGAAGATTACAGGGCTGATAACTATTTAAAAGTCTATCCTTACTTCGGAGCTGCAATCGGTCGCTATGGCAACCGAATCAGGTCCGGAACCTTTACATTGGACGGAACTGAATATACACTCGCTAAAAACCTGGGTCCTGATCATCTCCATGGCGGAAACACAGGATTGGATAAACGGGTCTGGAAATGTGGGGAGTATTCATCCAATAGTCTTGTGCTTTCCTATTTCAGTCCTGATGGCGAGGAAGGATATCCTGGAAATCTTTTTATCACTCTTCGATTTGAGCTATCAGAAGAAAATGACCTGAGTTATTCCTATTCTGCCATTACGGATAAGTCAACACCGGTAAATCTTACCCACCATAGTTATTTCAACCTGGATAATGGAGAAGGTAATATCGGCAATACACTCCTAAAAATCAACAGTTCCTCCATACTGGAGCAGGATGAGCATCTCACAGTGACAGGTAAACTGACTGAAGTAAAAAACAGCTTTTATGATTTCCGGCAATTAAAACGGATCAATGCAGACTGGGATCCCAAAAAGGGATATGATCAAAGTTATGTGCTGGATACAGTCAATCCATCTATTGCAGCCGCAGAAGCCTATTCTGAGAAATCAGGATTATGGTTACAGGTATTGACCTCTGAGCCGATTGTTCATCTTTATACCGGCTCAGGTATCCCTGCTGTTACCGGTAGCAAGGGTAAACAATACGGACCTTTTTCAGGGTTTTGCCTGGAAACACAGGTCCATCCCAATGCAGTCAATATACCCGTCTTTCCGAATACTATATTAGGACCCGGGCAAACCTATCATCAGCAAACTATTTACAGGGTAAGGGAAGAGAATCCTGTTAATTCTTTCAACTTCCTTTCTCTGAGAAGTAAGTAATTTCTTCCTGCAGATTAAGGAAAGGATATTTTTTGGTCAGCGCACTTACCTTCTCCAAATGCGTTTTCAGGAATTGTTTGTGTGCGGCGGTATTTGGCTGAAAGGCTTTGTGTTTCCTTGCAATAATGATCTTTTTTACTTCCTTCATTAATTCCTGTGCTTCTTCCTCAATACATGAATGACCAAATTTTTCCAGCACAAAATCAGTAGCCATGTAATTGGGATGAACCAGATCGATATCATAAAACCGGTAATCCCGCAATACATCAATCACCAGTTCATAGGCGGGGAAATAATAAAGCCGTTCAAACTTGTTTACCATATGATGGACTGATTCAATAAGCCTGGCCTTGCTTCTATTGTTTTCTATTACCCCATCCCGGATATGCCTTACCGGGCTCACTGTAAAAATGATCTGCAATTTTGGATTGAATTGCAAAAGACGATGATAACAATTATCCAGCATGGAAACGGTCTCATCAATACCCAGCAGGTGTTTGGAAAACCATTGAGCGGGTGCACGATGACAATTGGCAACCGATAAAACATCCTTTACACCACCCGGTGCTTCTGATTGTCCTGCCTGCGAGAGTCGATAAGAAAAAGATGACCCAAGGGTAATGATGATCCAGTCTGCTTTTTTCAGGAATTCATGAGCCTGTTCCTGTGAGGCATTGATCCGGTGAATAGCTTCCTGCCTATTAAGGTGTGAGAAACGTGAATGATGTTGCCAGCTATTCCAGACCTCATTCAACTGAAACAGATCTTTCTCACTGTATTTTTTATTTTCAATATAAGAAATGAGGGATTTGCAAACGCTGTGAGGATCGAATAAAATACCATTTGGATTTTGTAGTACCGGGAATTTCAATTCCTGTAATGAGTTTCCAATATGCTCTGTAAAGCAGGACCCGATCAACAAAACAGAATGATCATACCGGATTGGGTGCGGTAATTTCTTCAGATC
The DNA here is from genome assembly GCA_946479535.1 of uncultured Bacteroidota bacterium. The sequence goes on along the minus strand of CAMLGP010000279.1, from coordinate 1,266 downwards.
GATATTTATCATGAAATCCATAAAGCCAATTTTCTATCCAAATATTTGTCCTGCCATTAACAGGCTCTCCGCCAATAGCGTTTTATCAAGATCAGGAGAAATTCCTTTTTCTTCAAAATAGCTGACCATGATCTCGGTGCTCATATTACCTACCAGTTCATCATCAGCCATTGGGCATCCGCCAATACCTTTCAGCGCGCCATCAAATCGTTTGCATCCTGCCCTGAGTGCCGCTTGCAGTTTCATTTCCCGGTTCAATGGCGTGGCATGTAAATGAACTCCTATTTCAATGCCGGGAAGGGATTCAATCAAAAAGCTGGTCATGTCGTAAACCTGTTCGGGGCTTGCAACTCCAACAGTATCTGCGAGGGAAATAATATCAATATCCATTCCAACCATGCGGTGCACCCACTCAAATACTATTTCTTCAGACCAGGGATCACCATACGGGTTCCCGAATCCCATGGAGATATAAATAACCAGTTTCTTACCTGTTTTCAGACAAAGGTCCTGTATGTCCTCTACTCTTTTTAATGATTCTTCAATGGATGAGTTGGTATTGCGCTGCTGGAATGTTTCGGAAACTGAAAATGGAAAACCCAGATAACTGATCTGGTCATATACTGAGGCTTCCTGTGCTCCCCTAAGATTGGCAATAATGGCTAACAGTTTTGACCGGCTGTTAGATAGATCAAGTCCTGCAATTACCTCTTTGGTATCAGCCATTTGAGGAATGGCTTTGGGAGAAACAAAGCTTCCAAAATCAATTGTATCAAATCCAACCCTGAGCAGGGAATTGATATAAGCGATTTTTTGCGGAGTTGGGATAAACCTGCTCCACCCCTGCATGGCATCACGGGGGCATTCAATCAGTTTCATTCAGCAAAAGTAAGGTAAGGAGATTTCGAAATTTTGAAATTGGGGAATTTCGAAATTGCTTCTGAAGCAGATAACTAAAATAATAGGTTGACAAATTTTTAGCTAAGTCACAAATTTTCACTATGAAAAAATTTCCCAAATTCCCAATTTGGAAATTTCAAAATAAGGCATCAAACATCAGTATCTCATTGAATCCGCAATATCTCTGCGGCGATTGATATTTTCCCTGATCTGACTGAAGAATCGTGCTCTTTCTTTCTCACCTGTTGAACTGATCTGGAGTGAGCGGTGCATTGTGTTATGAATGGAATGGTGGATATAATCACAAAATGCAGCATCGCGGGTCCCCATATAGTTGATCACACTATGATTAATATAGGTCATTTT
>CAMLGP010000278.1 GCA_946479535.1 uncultured Bacteroidota bacterium | reverse complement strand
GGAAAATATAGATGGACAAACTGAATGTTACAACACAGATGTTATTGCGTCTGTTGATAAACCCATGATCAAACAAGCGGGAATTGCCGTGGTTAAAGGAAACCTGGCTGTCAACGGCGCAGTGATCAAACCTTCAGCTGCAACACCTGCATTGATGAAACATCGTGGCCGGGCCGTGGTATTTGAAAACATTGAGGATTACCATGCACGGGTGGATGACCCTGATCTGGATATTGATGAAACGTGCGTAATGGTCTTGAAATATGTAGGTCCCGTTGGATATCCCGGCATGCCCGAGGTGGGAAATATGTTACTACCGAAGAAGGTCCTTGCAAAAGGCGTCACAGATATGGTGCGGATCTCGGACGGTCGCATGAGCGGAACTGCTTTTGGAACTGTTGTTTTGCATGTATCGCCTGAGGCTGCAATTGGTGGCGCGCTTGCACTGGTTCAGAATGGAGATTTCATTGAACTGGATGTGGCCAGCCGGAAATTGCACCTGGATGTGAGCGATGCGGAGCTGGAAAAAAGAAGGAAGAACTGGAAAGCTCCTGAACCGATTGCCGGAAGAGGGTATGCCAGTCTGTATATCAAAACCGTGCAGCAGGCAGATAAAGGAGCTGATTTTGAGTTCCTGGTGGGTAATTCAGGTGATAAGATTACTCGTGATTCGCACTAATTGAATATTTCTGTGCCCTAATTTGAACTGCCAATTGCAATCTTTTTTAAACTTGTATTGTTATGATGATCTCACTACGCAGGTTGTTCCCTGCTATCGTTTTTATTTTGAATCTTATTCCTATTTTATCTTTTTCTCAAACCCCTGCTGCTGTCACTACTGCTCCGGATAGCCTTGTAAAGACGCCCACAGGTTTTAAGGTGGCCATACTGGCAGAACGGTTGGGCAGAACACGTCACCTTGTAATAACACCGCAACATGATATTTATGTTCGCCTCGCTCGTCGTGTAAATGGAGTAGGTACCCTGATGCTTCATGAAGAGAATGATAAAGCCGAGGTAAAATATGGCTTCGGAAATTTTGGTGGTACAGGCGTCTTTCTGAAAGACGGTTATTTATATACTTCTTCCAATTCTGAAGTGTTCCGGTATAAACTGGATGCCGATAATCATGTTATCGATACTGCATCACCTGAACGCATTGTAACCGGACTGGTTGATAAGGGCACGCATGAAACCAAAAGCATCATGATGGATGATAAAGGCAATATGTACATACCAATTGGGTGTCCATCCAATTCCTGCCAGGAGGCCGATCGCCAGAAGGGTTCAATGGGCATGCAGGGATGTCCGCTATTGGAAACCGCTGGTGGTGTGTGGATGTTCAGGCCGGATAAGAAAGACCAGACCTATTCAGATGGAATACGCTACGCTACAGGATTGCGCAATGTTGTGGGAGTTGACTGGAATTACCAGACCAATAAATTATATGTAATGCAGCATGGCAGGGATCAGCTCAATACTATTTTTCCTGATCTCTATACGCAGAAGGATAATGCTGAATTACCTGCGGAATGCATGTATGCTTTGAATAAAGGAGATAATGCTGGCTGGCCTTATATCTATTTTGATAATTTCCAGAAAAAGAAAATGATGGCTCCCGAATATGGCGGTGATGGTAAAAAAGAGGGCAGCAGTGAATTCATTGATCCGGTTGCAGCATTCCCTGCGCACACTGCACCCAATGCAATATTGTTTTATACCGGGAGTCAATTTCCGGAGAAATATCGTAATGGGGCTTTCATTGCATTTCATGGATCCTGGAACCGCGCACCCGAACCACAGGCGGGTTTCTTTGTAGTGTTTCAGCCTTTCAGGGATGGAAAGCCGTTTGGTCAATGGGAAATATTTGCTGATAATTTTTCCGGCTCTCCTCAAAAAACTGCTTCCGGAAGAGTTGATCATCGTCCATGTGGATTGGCACAGGCACCAGATGGATCTTTGTATGTAACAGATGATCTGCGCGGAACACTTTATAAGATCACCTATAATAATCCCAACGGAGGTAAAATGGCGGATGCCATTAAAACGGTACCTGTCAAAACTGTTGCAAAAGGAACTGGGACTGCTTCAGTTAAGAAACCTGCAGTAAAGCCTACCGCAAAATCTCCTGCAACTGCAGTTAAAAAGGTGCCTGTAACATCAACTACGGCAAAATCACCTATAGCAGCTGGCAAACAGGTATATATGGCTGGTTGTGTAACCTGCCACCAGCTGGATGGAGGGGGAGTAGTAAATATGTCTCCGTCACTGATCAAAGCCAAATTTGTGAATGGTAGTAAAACGCCATTGATCAATGTAGTATTGAAGGGATTGTCTCATAAAGAAATTGATGGCGAGACTTATAGTAACCCAATGCCCAATTTCAAACATCTTTCTGATAAGCAGATCGCCGATGTGCTCACTTATATCCGTAACAGCTTTGGCAATAAAGCCGCTGCCGTTACAGCTGCAGAAGTATACAGGGTTAGAAATGCAAAACCTTCTACAACAGTAAAAAATAAAGCAGTAAAAAGCCCCGCTAAACGATGAAGTTTGCAGGGCGCTGTTATGATTAATGGGAAATCGATTAAAAAATTAGAACAGTTTAATACCAGCTATAGGTAGTACTTAATGCAGTATGTTGACCTGCATTGCTACCGTCTGTGAATACGAAATCTCCTGCTTTTGCAATGGGCCTGCCTTTATCATCATAAGTATATTGATAATCTATGTTGTAATCAACTGTACCTGTTCCTGTGCGAACAACATGGCGGGGATTATTGACCATTAGTTTCACATCGGGTAAAAGAATTAAATGATTTTGAGGTAATGGAATTAGCAAATTAAAACCCTCCACGGCTAATTTGTCATCATAGTTATCATAGATTTCATTGAAAGTTCCATCCGTTAATGGACCAACAGCAAAAGTGGTATTGGTCATTTGCTTAAGGTTGCCATCTGGATGATAAGAGAAGACCAGCATCTGTTCAGATGAGAACCCGCCATTATCAAGCACCTCCCAGTATATTTTAGTTAATTTATTGGAAGCGCTATAATTCATAAATGCTCTCCGGTAGATCACATTATTCCGGTTGATGATATTCACCTGGACCACTCTTCCATTATTATAAATATATTGAAGCCTGTCCCGCACCGGCTCAATGATGTTTTCCATCTGGCTGATCTTATTATCAGTATAGCTAACGGTGTATATCCTGAGCCCCGATTGATAATTGACGCCGGTGATCTTTCCGGAATCATCATAGTCAAAATGATAATAGGGGGAGGGGAGCCTGTTTACGATCATTTCCTTTAGTCTCGGGGTATCACTATTGGGAGTATTTCCAGGATTGTTTACGGGTGGAATATTGGGTGCCGGATTATCGTGATATTTTTTGCAGGAAACAAATAACACAAGCAGGGCGGTAAAACAAAGGAGGGGTGCTTTCATTTTCATTTCAATTAAATGGCAAATCTAAATCGGCATAACTATTCCAAAGGAGGCCTGTCTCCCTTCGGCAGGGATAAATTTTCCTCCGGAGAACTCAGCTTTAAGCTGAAAACTGCTTCTAACCCCTTGAATGAGAACGATTGCGTAAATATTCCGCTCCTGTTTTCAAGGCATGTTAAATTTTCGATGTAGCATTGATAGATCATTCATTACATTACAATTGCCATAATGATGTTTTCAGTAAAACGATTGCTCATCTTTCCCCGCATTCTATTGTTCTCCGCATTAGTTATATTCAGCCACCTGGCAGAAAGCCAGGTAAAAAAGCTGGTAGTATCGCAGGACGGAAAGGGGAATTTTACAACCGTGCAGGAGGCCTTTAATGCAATTCCCCGCAACAATAAGAAACCGGTTTTGATCTATGTGAAAAAAGGAGTTTACAGGGAAAAATTATACCTGGATTCAACCCGGGATTTTGTGACCCTGGAAGGCGAGGACAAATTCACAACCCTATTGATCTGGAATGATCATACTGGTAAAATATCACCATCCGGTGATACCATCAATACAAGGACTTCCTGGACCTGCAAGATCCGGGCAGCTAATTTCACCGCCCGCAATATCACCTTCGAAAACGATGCAGGATTTACAGCCGGGCAGGCAGTGGCAATGGAATCAGATGGCGACAGGGCCATTTTTAAGAACTGCCGCTTTACTGGAAACCAGGATATATTATTTACCAATAATGAAAAGAGCAGGCAGTACTATGAGCATTGTTATATAGAAGGAACAACCGATTTCATTTTTGGCTCATCTACCGTATGGTTTCAGCAATGCCATATTCATAGCAAAAAGAATTCCCATATTACTGCCGCTTCCACCCCAAAGGAACATCCTTATGGCTATGTGTTTAATGATTGTGTGTTAACCGGCGATACCAGCATTCACAGTGCATCACTCGGAAGGCCCTGGCGGCCGTATGCGAATGTGATATACATGCATTGTTTTATCGGGCAGCATATCAGAGCAGAAGGATGGAGTAACTGGAATACCACAGATTATTATAAAACAACACGCTACAGTGAGTATAATAATTATGGACCATCCGCCGATCCACAAAAGAGAGTGGGCTGGAGCAGACAGCTAACTGATCAGGAAGCGAAACAGGTAACTTTAAAGAATGTATTTCCCGGATGGGATCCACTAAAAGAAAAATAACTTACGTACTATGACCAGGGTAAAAAGATTTTCTTTGATTTTATTGATCTCCGTTTTATGCAATCAGTTAATGTTTGCACAAACTGCCAATCCTCAGCAATACAAATATGTATTTACAGTGGCCAAGGACGGTAGCGGAGACTATAAATATATTCAGGATGCAATTGATGCCATGCGGGTATTTCCTTTGGAACGCATTACACTTTACATAAAGAACGGGGTGTACAATGAGAAAATAGAATTGCCGGATAACAACACTGATGTTTCTTTTATTGGTGAAAGTGTAGATAAAACCATCATTACTTTCAATGATTACTCCGGAAGAGGAAAGCTCACCACATTTACTTCTTTCACAGCCAGGATATGAGGTAACCGGTTTTATGCTGAGAATATCAGCTTTGTGAATTCAGCCGGGCCGGTAGGACAGGCTGTTGCGCTCTATGTAGATGCGGACAAAGCTGTATTTAAGAAT
>CAMLGP010000277.1 GCA_946479535.1 uncultured Bacteroidota bacterium | reverse complement strand
CTCGTGATCAAACTGAAAGGAACCAGGAACAACAGCCTGTGGATAAAAAAGATGATATTATTTCAAATGGAATAGTTTCCAATACAATTAATCCCAAGCAACAGATTTCTGCAGGTTCAGTATCTGCCATTGACAGCACAGTAGCAAAAACTGAAGTGAATGGAACGCAATCCCCGATAACCGAAGAACCAACACCTGCCATAGCAAAGAATAACAATAAGTCAAATTGGAAATTTGGCGTAGAAGTTTCCGGCGGTCTTATTTCCAGTCAAAGCGAGGTTTTTGGATTTATAAATGTAAGTGAAGAAAAAAGCCTTCGAAATCAGTTTGCTGCTGGAAATGCCGGGATCCCAACTAATGGTTCAGGAATAACTCCACCTTCTGATGTCAAGGCTGGCAAATCATTTAAGATAGGGCTTGTTACTGAGAAAGCTATTTCGAAGCGCAGCAGTTTATCTGCCGGATTACGTTATAGCTATGCTGATGAATCTTTGGTAGTAGGAGCAATTAGAGACACTATGATCCGCTCCAGTTCCTATTCGATTTCTCAAAACTTTTTCGCGTTTAGCGGTGTGAGGAATGCATACAGCCCTTCGGCCCTGGCTGCACCACCGGCATCGCCCACAAATTACACTAACAGGTATCATTTCCTTGAAATACCATTATTATATCAGACACAATTGAATAAAGGAAAGAAGGTGGGTGTTTTATGGAATGCAGGTATAGTACCCGGCTTGCTGATTGGTACCAATGCGCTGGTTTATGATACTGTGGCGAGGGGCGTTTATTATAAGAATGACAAAGCTTTTAAAAAGTTCCATATTAATATGCAAACAGGTTTTGCACTTCAATTTGGTAACAATAAAAAAATTCAATGGTCGCTTGGACCTACCATTTCACTGGATATGACCAGGCTTATGAAGGAAGATGTGTTTACGGAGAAGCGGTATTTCCTATATACCGGACTTTCAGGCAGAGTGTTTTTGAATTCCAGGAAAAAATAGTGCAACGTTTATTTCAGGGTGGTTGTCACCTTTTCAAAGCAACTGTTTATGAAATACACCACATTAAGGGCGATCGTAGTATTGCTGATTGCATTGCCCGTATGTTTTTCTGCCTGCGTTAAAGATGATTGCAAACAAAAATGGACCTACACCTATTATGTTCCTGTTTACATTAGTAAAGATGAGGCCAGGGCCAATGTAAAAAGTAATGCGCCCCGCAAGGTAGAGAACCCCGGGAAGATATATATCAGAGGTCAGTATATTTTCCTGAATGAGGTGGACAGGGGGATACATGTTATCGATAACTCCAATCCTTCCAATCCCAGGAATATCGCCTTCATTACTATCCCCGGTAATATGGATTTGGCAGTAAAAGGAAACATCCTTTATGCAGATCTTTATTCCGATCTCCTGTCAATAGATATCAGTAACCCACAGCAGGTGAAATTGAAGAATTATATCGATAATGTTTTTCCTTACCGGTATTATGGTGGTGCGCTTTATGGTACGAGTGCGGGAAATATAATTGGCGACTGGATAAAAAAGGATACAACAGTTTCCGGAAGCTGTGAACGCGGTGTACCTGATTACCGAACCTATACATCCGGATCTCCTGTTTTCTTCTCAGCCTCATCAGGCAGCTCACTTAGCTCCATTTCACCAATAGGTATGGGAGGTTCTATGGCAAGGTTTTCCATTGTGAACGATTATATGTACACTGTAAGCACAAATTCACTGGATGTATTCAATATCAGCACACCGGAAACACCGGTTAAAAGCAGCAAGGTAAATCTGAACTGGGGCATTGAGACTATTTATCCATTCGGAAAAAACCTTTTCATAGGATCTAATTCAGGAATGTTTATTTATGATGTGAGTAATCCGGAATTGCCAAAATCAGTTGGCCAGTTTTCTCATGTTCGCAGTTGTGATCCTGTTATAGCAGATAATGAATTTGCTTATGTAACGCTACGCTCCGGAACACAATGCCAGGGATTTACCAATCAGCTGGATGTGATCCGGTTGAATAACCTGACCAATGCCGCGCTATTGAAAAGTTACCCAATGGCCAATCCACATGGATTGGCGAAGGATGGTGATCTCCTGTTTATTTGCGATGGAAAATCGGGTGTCAAAATTTATAATGCAGCCATCCAGGATAATCTTAAGCTCCTGAAGCATATTGAGACCTTTGACGCGTATGATGTAATTGCCTATAATAAAATTGCATTGATCATTGGCAAGGATGGTTTGTATCAATATAATTATTCCAATACTTCCAATATTAAATATTTGAGTAAAATACCAGTTAAGTAATTAATTATGATTAGAGGATTTGTGATAGTGATATTCCTGCCTCTCTTTTGCTTAGGTCAATCCAAAGAAAGAGGGAAGGCAGGTTTTTATTCCATTATTGGAGGAGGCGCAATGATTGGTGAAACAAAGACCAAGGCGTTTTTCCAGTATTCAGGAGGTTTGCAACATAAACAGTACTTCACAGGAATTGGTATCGGGTACGATGCCTATCGATTAAACACCATTCCGGTTTTTGCAGACTGGCGGATGAATTTTGGACCACGGCGTGTCCTTTTTATTTATGCCAATGTGGGTGCCAATTTTGCTGCTAATATTCAGCGGGAAGAGAAAACTGAATATTCGAGAGGGTACTCAAGACCGGGATTATATACAGACGGTGGAATTGGGTATCGTTTATCATTAGGACCTTCTCATAGAACATCGGTTAGTATAGGGCATAGTTTTAAACAAATCACTGATGTGCATGAATTTTCCTACGGTATTGCTGTCCCCAACAGCCAAACGGTAACCACCAATGCTTACCGTTATAAATATAGCCGCATCGTGATCAAAGCAGGTTGGGAGTTCGGAAAATAATTTAAAAAGAGTTCGGGACGGTACAGGTTAGGCACATGGTGCCAGATGGACGGATGGCTCGCTCATTTACTAATGGGGGGCCATCTACTTTTTAGCAAGAACTCAAACTGGCATTAAGCACTGAGAAATTTTATATTTCTCTGCATTCCTTTCCATTTGGTGCGGCTGATTGGTGAGTCTTTAAATATCTTTCGAAATGATTCTTCAGTCATATCCTCCCATTCCCGTGTGCTTAAATTAAGGATCTCAGGAAGGGGTGAAAACTCCGATTCATTGTTTGGTTTGCTGAAGCGATTCCATGGACAAACATCCTGACAGGTGTCACAACCAAATGCCCAGTTATCAAACTTGCCATTCATTTCAGATGGTATCAGTAATTCCTTTAACTCAATGGTGAAATAGGAAATACACTGGCTGCCATTAACAACCTTTCCGGGAAGAATGGCTCCCGTGGGACAGGCATCGATACAACGGGTGCAACTGCCACAGAAATCCTTTGCAAAAGGATCGTCATAATCAAGTGAAAGATCAGTGATAAGCGTGGCTATAAAAAAGAATGAGCCACTTTGTTTATTGATCAGGTTGCCATTCTTTCCAATCCACCCAAGTCCGCTGCGTTGTGCCCAACTCCTTTCCAAAACAGGAGCAGAGTCAACAAATCCCCGTCCATTTACCTCACCAATATTCTCCCGGATGAGCTGAAGAAATTCGTTCATACGGGATCTGATCACTTCGTGGTAATCCTTTCCATAGGCATATTTTGATATGCGGGGAGATCCATTTTCCTGTTCCTGTTCAGGGAAATAGTTCTTTAAAAGCGTGATCACTGATTTTGCTCCGGGGACAAGACGGGTGGGGTCTACTCTCAAATCAAAATATCTTTCCATATATCCCATGGCCCCGTGCATTCCCTGGTTCAGCCAATTCTCCAGCCGGAGGGCATCCTCATCAAGCTTCTGAGCCTTTGCTATGGCGCAATAATCGAATCCCAGCCGGGAAGCGTAACTTTTAATATAATGATTATGAACAGATTGAGAATTCAATTGATGTGTTGACGTGGGTTATCTTTAAATATAAACTGTAAATATACAGTAGGAAAAAGACACGATTTTGCCTATACTTGTTGTTGATTGTAGCGATCGCCCACATTAAACCACCTGTGTATGAAACTGCGCCACCTATTCCTATTGTTGCTGACAATAAACCTTTTGCCGGCCCATTCCCAGGAACCTGCAAAGATTAAATTCGGAAAAATCACTCCAGCCGATTTTGAGCCCAAACTTTATAGTGTTGACAGTTCTGCCAGTGCCGTAATCCTCGCAGATATCGGGTCAACTGAAATTGTGGGAAATCAGAAAGGCTCTTTTTCCCTCGTATTTAAAAATTTTCGCAGGGCGCGTATCCTGAACAAGAATGGTTATGACCTGGCTGATGTTACCATACCTATCTATGATGATGGAAAAAATGAGGAAGAGCTTGCTTCTCTGAAAGCCGTTACCTATAACCTTGAAAATGGCAAGGTAGTGGAAACTAAACTGGATGTGAAAACTGCCGTGTTTAAAGACAAGATCCGTAAGAACCTGGTCATTAAGAAATTCACTTTTCCTAATATTAAAGAAGGTTCCATCATAGAGTATGAATATAAATTGAATTCAGATTTTATATTCAATCTTCAGCCCTGGATCTTCCAGGGAGCATACCCACGCCTCTGGAGTGAATACAATGTTTCCATGCCTGAGTTCTATTATTATGTAACACTGGCGCAGGGTTATCAGCCATTCTTTATCAAGGATCGCAAGGAACGCCGCGATAATTTTACCCTCACAGATAATTCTTCCATTCAAACGAACAGGGAAAGTTTTTCCTGCTCGGTTGCGGACTATCGCTGGGCAATGAAAGATGTTCCTGCATTGAAAGAGGAAAGCTATACGTCAACAATTGATAACCATATTTCAAAGCTGGAATTCCAGCTGGCCGAATTGCGTTACCCTTTTACTCCTCGTAATATTATGGGTACCTGGACAAATGCAACCGAGACAATGTTGAAGGACGAGGATTTTGGATTGCAACTGTCTAAAGACAATGGCTGGCTGAATGATGTGATGGATGAAGCAACAGGAGGCTCAAAGGACGGTCTTTCAAAAGCACAGCATATATTCAGCTACCTCAGGGATAATATGACCTGTACCGATTACAATCGCAGGTATGCCGACAAAAATCTGCGTACTGTCCTGAAATCACGTAATG
>CAMLGP010000276.1 GCA_946479535.1 uncultured Bacteroidota bacterium | reverse complement strand
TATAAAATTTGCACGTTCTGTTGCGTCCGCAATTGTATACGTAATATTAGTATTCGTTGCAGCATAAGAGGGAACAACAATAGAAGTAGCTCCGCCTTTTACTAACCTTGTTGCAGGACCATACACGTCAACTCCAACTGAACGATTCCATTTATAAGATACTGCTTTGCCAGAGCCATCAAGTTGAACATTACTCATGGAAGCAGGTACAATCTTGGTCATCCTGGGATCAACTACGGCGGAGCCGCGCAAATTAGTCAGCAGGTTATAATAATATTGGGAGATGCGCTGGTTGCTGCCATAAGCCGCATAATCAAAATTACCATTGGTAACAACAGGATCTCCAAGTAAGTAATCGGTAACTGTACTGTTATTAAACCCTGGTCCAATGGTATTGTCTGCATTGGATTGAGGACCTTTCGACAAACAATATAAAATAGAATCGGCATTATAGAGATTGGTCTTTTTTGACAGTTTAAGCATGTAACGTGCCTTCAATCCCCAACATAATTTAATCCATTTATCCAGGTTGCCATTGCTCCACAAATCCCCCGAACTAAATTTTGGGGTTGCCGGATCCTGTGCTTTTCCAAATAAGCTGATAGCTTCATTCAATCTTGCCATACAACCGTTGTAAATGGTTTTGCCATCATCATAAGCAGGGCTTGGAATTCCGGATAATGCCTGGGTGTATGGCATTTCCCCATAGATATCCAGCATTTGCATAAAGCCCAGTGCATGAAAAACATCAGCAGCAGCCATATAAGAATAGGCATTTTGTTTTGCTGCTGAATTGTACAGATCATTCAGATTGGACGCTACTTCCACAAAAAATGTCTGATAAGGAGTGGTATTACCGGTATGTTGTGCCCAGGTAGTACTAAGCTGATTACCATTAGTAGTATTATTACTGTAGAAAATTCCAGCCTGAGCTGAAGTACGATAATTGGAAACACCAGATGTGTATTGGTAGAAATGCTCAATCCAGGGCAGCCTGTTCTGGATCAATACACTTTCATTGTTTGGATTATTTGGATCATTGTTTACATCCAGGTATTTCTTACATGCAGTTGAACTCAATACGAGAACACAACCTGCGATAATATATTTTAAGACTTTCATAATTTACTTTTTTTCAATGATTAAAAGGTAACGTTTACCCCAAAAGTGACACTTGATACGGCAGGCACACCCAGGTAATCAATACCTGTAGAACCTGACCCTCCTGTTCCTCCTGCCGCACTTACCTCAGGATCCATTCCTTTATAATTGGTCCATGTAAATAAATTAGTACCAACTGCAGTTGCTGAAAGTTCCTTGATGATCCTTTTATTTTTCACCAAACCAGTGAAGTCGTAGGAAACTGATAAAGAACGCAGCTTCACCCAGTTTGTTGATGTAATAAAATTCAGGGCATTAGTTGCGTAGTTATTCCAATAAGCCTGTACCAGATAGGCTCCTGCATAATTTGTACCATTGATGTTATAAGTCTGCCCAACAGTGTAAGTCTGGTTATAATCAGACCCGTTCTGGCTGTTGACCCCGGTTACAGTTACCGACTGCCGGTCATTCTGTAAAGTTCTTTTGCTTAATCCGTTCGCCACCATATACTGTTCAGTGCCGTTAAATATATCTCCTCCCTTGCGAATATCCAGAAGGAATGACAATGAAAGCTGTTTGTACCGAAGGTTATTGTAAAAGCCGCCAATGAACTTGGGTTCACGATTACCAACTATTGGATTGGTGTTATTGATCCTGTATAATCCCGTAGTTGGATCAACCTGCAGCCGACCATTGGGAATTTCAACTCCTTTGGAATCTGCTTCATGCATAAAGGTGGTGCCTGTCATTCCAAGAAAAAAACCGCCGTTAGGAATAGAAGCGGCTTTTACCGGACCAAATTGCGCGTCTGTTGGATAAAAATAAGCTACGCCTTGCAGGAAATCTCCCAATCTGCCTTTGTTATAAGAAAGATTCAATACTGAATTCCATTCAAAATCCTTTTGAACTATGGGCTTACCAGTAAGTGCTATCTCCATACCATTGTTGATAACTGACCCAGAATTAATAGAGGTCAGGATGTACCCACTTGCATTAGATAGACGCGGCTGAGCGATCTGGTTCTTTGTCTGGCTATGGTAGTATGTATAATCCAAACCAATACGACCCTTTAGAAATCTCAACTCACCCCCTACTTCCCATGAATCCTGTATTTCAGGCTTTAAGAATGGATTACCACTTGTATACTGATTACCGATTCCTGTATAAGAGCCGATGGAGATTGGGTTATTTACATAGGTAAGCGTAGCATAGGGAGTAGCATCCTTACCAACTCTGGCCCAGCTTGCCCTTATCTTACCAAAGGAAAGAATAGTTCTTATTGGTAACAATTCTGTAAATACAAATGAACCACTGACGGATGGATAAAAATAGGACCTGTTATCTAAAGGCAATGTGGACGACCAGTCATTTCTACCCGTTGCAGTAAGAAAAGCGATGCTTTTATAGGATACACCAACTTCTCCATAGCCACCTACCAAACGCCTTTTTGCTGTTCCATCTTTAAAGAACTGATTGGTTGATGCGATGTTGCCAAAACTGATTGTACCGGCCGTAATGAAATTGTATCCCCAATGATTCTGACTTACTGTCTCCGTATTTTCGGAAGTAGTTCCCAGCATCAGGTGTGATTCAAAATCTCCAAAGGTTTTATGAAAATTACTCATCACGGTAGTGGTGATGAAAGTATAGCCAAGGAGGTCCTTGCTCAGGCGACCGTTTTGATACAGGGGGCTTACAGCTGAACCCGGTGCTATAAAAGTATAATCGTTTGTGTTATATTGATCATATCCCAATTTTGCTGTAAAGTCCCACCAGGTTGTAAGCAGGTAATTGGCAGTGATCCCGCCGGTAAAACGTTTGGTTTGTGAAGTCAATTTGTCCTGATTAATGATCCAGTAAGGATTGTCTAAGTCTCCTTCCAAAGGAAGAGTTCCGGCAAATTTTCGATTTTGAGTACCATCCGCATTTATATAATTTTTCATGTTGAAACTCTGAGGCCAGTTATATACGGCGCCCATTGTTCCAATACCACCTCCGTTATACAGGCCTGCGGTAGTTAAAGTCCTGTCTATATCGGCAACGGAATAGGCAACATTTGCATCCAACGTCAACCGGCCATACTTTTGCTGGCCATTAAACCGGAAAGTAGTTTTATCATAACCCGTTTTAGGAACAATTCCGCTTTGATTGAAATTGGAACCAGACAGATAAAAAGACCCGTTTTTAGTTCCTCCTGATATATTTACATTATTATCGTAGATAATACCGTTTTGAAAGAAATCACCAATATTATCATACAGGGTATCTGATCCTGTAAACTTGGGCCCCCATGAACTATATGATGTGGTATTTAACACCCCGTTACTGGCATTTGTACCATTTCCAAAAACAGTTTGTGCCTCCGGTAATTTATTTGCCCAGGATGTACTTATCTTACTCACTGCATTAACTTTCACTGACCCTTCTGAGCCTTTCTTGGTAGTAATGATAACCACTCCATCAGCTGCCCTGGATCCATATAATGCCGCTGCTGCCGCACCTTTCAAGACTGAAATGGTTTCGATATCTTCCGGGTTAACATCCATAATTCGGTTGGAATAAGTTGTATTGCTGCGAGACAGTCCATCAGTACCCGTATTTCCAGTAACCGAAGTTGAATTATCATATATAACTCCATCAATGACAAATAAAGGCTGATTTTGCCTTCCGTCTGAAGTAGAGTTACCACCGCGAATAGTGATAGATGCGCCAGCACCCGCCGATCCGCTAAACTGGGTAATGTTTACACCAGGGACCTTGCCTGCTAAAGAATTAACGACATTGGTATTTTTATTTTTCATTAATTCTGCTGCATTTAACTCTGTAACAGAATATCCCAATGCCTTCCGTTCTTTTTTCACGCCAAATGCCGTAACAACAACATCATTCATTGCAACAGATTCTCCTTCCGATAAACGGACTTCCATGCCTGGTGCAGCCTTTACCCTTTGAGTGGATAAGCCAACATAACTAAATTCCAAGGTAGCGCCTTCGGCCGCATTAATGGTAAACTTTCCCGCATTGTCCGTGGTTGTTGCCCGGGTAGTGCCGGCTACAAGAACAGTTGCCCCGGCAAGTGGATTACCATCATCTGAAAGCACCGTTCCTGTAATGGGAACTCCCTGGGCCACCAAATTGCCTGAGATCATGCCAAGCAGAATAAGCATGACCAAACCAAGAAGGTTAATTTTTCTCATTTTTTCGTAGTTTTTGTTTTTTCTAGTAATATAAAATTGGTATACCTGCATTTAAGCATCGTTTCAGGGTTTCATAGTAATTGGATATGCTTTTGTTGACCATTAACTACAAGGCGGATAACCCGGTTTATTAATGGTCATAAAATTTTAATACCAGCCTCAGAATAAGGTTTAAGCGAAGGATCATCTGCCGGCAGTTCAGTAATAAGGGTATCTATCTTTGTAGCCTCACAAATATGGATTGGCTGGATAGTATTAAGTTTTTCCGCTATGGAAAGTCCTATCACCCGTTGAGAAGACTCTATCATGGCCCTCTTTAGCTGCACCACTTCCCAATCACTGTCTGTAATTCCATGTTTCAGGTCAATGGCATTAGTTCCAAGGAAGCAGAGATCAGGCTTCATCTGCCTGATCTTGGCTATTGCTTCTGAGCCCACTGTGATCTTTGAACTTTTTGAAATTTTATCGCCAATAATTATAACCTCTATATTGGGATGATTTATATATTCAAGAATGGCAGCGATACTTCCGGAAATGAAAGTTGCTTTCAACGGATGAGGCAGCATTCTTGCCATTTCAAGAACAGTAGTTCCACCGCTGGTGAGCACAAACATACCATTGCTAATCAGGCTAATAGCTTTTTGCGCAATCCGTCGTTTCTGATTCAGGGAGTACACTTCATTGGCGGGGTAATCCACCTTGCTAAATGAACTTGACAGGGCTCCCCCGTGAACCTTGATCACTTTACCTTCTGCCGCCAGCTCCATCAGGTCCCTCCGGATGGTGTCTTCTGATACATTTATATCAGTTGACAGGGAAGAAGAAAGCACCTTGTTGTGAAGATGTACCTGGTGCAGACTATATGCTTGCCGTTCCTTC
>CAMLGP010000275.1 GCA_946479535.1 uncultured Bacteroidota bacterium | reverse complement strand
ACTGAATGCTGACGCATTGTTTATTGGTAAACTCGGTTCTGGATTCCGAAACAATGAAACTGCAGAATCTTTCTTTTGCCAGGGTTATAAGGTTATAGGTTTTTTCAATCTCTGAACGTTTCATGTTATTGCCAGCCAGTTCCAGGTGAGTGTATTTGTCCGCAGATCCATCATAGGTCAGCAGCCAGGTTTGGGGGTAGTGTTCTGAAACTGGCTGCTGACCCGGATCATTTGAATCTTTACTTTTTTTACAGGAGATAAGGAGAGAAAGAATGCATAGGGATAATATCGTTGTTTTCATCTTCTAAAATTTAATATAGAAGAAAATTATTCCCTATGTTGATAATGGAAGGCCGTCATTTACTGAACGGCATGCATGATATATTTAGCGGTTTGAAAAGGTGGCTTATTTTTTTAAGGAGCCAATGACTGGAATTAGCTGAAATTCCAGCAATTTCATTAATTCTGATTTATCGATAGAGAGGAGAGATATATTCAATTTATGAATACCCGGAGATAATGAGATCATTCCAACCGCTTTTGTAATTACAGTTGTTTCTTTACCCTTGATTACCTCACTTTGAAATTTCTTATCATCTAATGAAACGGAATATGTTCCCCCTGAAATTTCTTCTGGGGCCAGGTATTTTATGATTATTCTGAAACTGGCTGCTTCACTGGTTTTGAAGTTCCAGGTCAGGTCCTGATCTTTCGATTTCCATCCTTCTACAAAATAGCGGTTGGTTTTTCCATCTCCGAATGAAAAGCCATTCCCCTGCTGAACAGCATCATAAGCGAGTAACCTTGTTTCCGGAATTCTAGTTGATACATATCGAATTGAATCTGTCAGCAATTTGCCATTAAAATCAATTACAAGCACAGTATTAATGGTGTCAATTGCTTTTAAAGGATGCTGGATTATTAAATCCCGTCCATTGGTGTATGAAAATTTAAAAAGCTTTTTGGGGTCTGCAAGCAGATAGATCTTTCCGATTGAAGTTTTTAGGCCACTTAGATAAAGTCTTCCATCAACAGGCCAGCTCAAAATATGGAGGTACAGTTTTTTCCCCTTTATTGTAGTTACACCCCAGCTATGTAAGGGTAGGGGACCAGCATTTGTTCCATAAATACTTTCGCTGTTCTTTTCCATCCAGTTGCCAATGCCCTGTAAGATCTTTATATCCCTCTTATCAAAACTTCCGTCACCTTTTGGTCCAATATTCATCAGCAGATTTCCACCCCTGGATGCTGCATTTGCAATTAATCGAATAAAATGAGAAACTGGTTTGTGACTGCTGTCAAATTTTGAATAACCATATGATTCATTGGTAGTAGGGATGGCCTCCCAATCCCCGCTTACGGGGTAAAACTCAGCTGGTCGGTCCGCTGTATTCTTATAATCACCAAAATTGGAATTGGAAAAGCGCACTAACCTTCCGTTTACCACAATAGTGGAATCGATACTACGAATTGCTTTGAGTATCCTGATATTTTCTGATAAGGGTAATTTTTGTGGCGTGTCAAACCATAAAATATCGGGATGATATTTTCTGATCAGTTCCTGAATCTGGGGGATTGCTTTTTCATCAACATATTTTTTTGCCTTTATCAATAATTCCGGGTGAAGATCATACCACTCCCTTCCACCATACAGATTGGAATCACCTCCGGGATTTTTGTATTCCCAATCATTTCCCGGAGCATCAGGGTGTTCCCAGTCAAATGCATGCGAATAATAAAAACCAAACTTCAACCCAAACTTCTTACAGGCAGCAGATAATTCTGCCATGGGGTCTCTCTGGAAAGGCGTTTGTTGGCGGATATTAAAATCAGAAATACCGGAAGGATACATGGCAAAACCGTCATGGTGTTTGGAAGTAATGATCAGGTAGTGCATCCCTGCTTTCCGTGCATATTGAACCCACTCATCAGCATTAAATTTTACGGGATTGAATTGGTGGGCTAATTGAAGATATTGAGCTCTGCTGATTTTTTCCTTTCGCATTAAATGCTCTGCATAACCCGAAACCTTTTTGCCCTTCCATTCACCACCGGCCTGTGAATACACTCCCCAATGAATGAACATCCCGAATTTGCCTGTACGCCACCACTGAATACGCTGGTCATGATTTTTCATTGAAGCAGTCCACCAGCCATTAATCGCTTCATCAATGGCTTGCTGATCTCGCTGTCTGCCTTTATTGGACATGTCTTTATCTTCATCACCATTATTCAGTTGGGCAATTGAAGAAAGATTGAAAGCCAGACTAAATACCAGAAGTACTAAAACAGATTTTTGCAATTGCATGGTTACAATAAAGGTCCAAATTCCTGTAAAAATCCATGTAATGAGAAACAATCCTACCTATCTATTCAGGTATTCTGGCATTTGCAGAGTAAGTTTTTTAGCAACAGCCGGAAGTTACTGTTTTGGTTTGCCTGCCCCAGCTGTTGCCGCATCCAGCGATCCCGCTTCTTCAACTGCCCTTTTTGCTGCCGTAACTGCTTTCATTCTGTATTCTGCAATTTTACTGTATTCAGCTTTCTCCAATGCTATGATCAACGCCGCTTGATCAAGGTCCCTGCAATAAGCGGGGGTTCCGGGTTGTTGTCTCCAGGAGTCCGCCAGAGTTCCTCCATCAATTCCATCAAAACCAATCTGATCAACCAGTGAAATCACAACTTTTTTTGCTTCAGTATGATCGCCAGCTACTGGAAGGCAAATCCTGCCTGGTGTTCCAGACGGTAATACACCGGTTTTGAGGCTGCTTACCAGTATACTATTGAAAGCTTTTATGATTGGGATGCCCAATTGTTGTGAAACCCAAACACTTTCCAGCATGCCGTCATTAATTGCGGCTATTGATTTGTCGCGAACTTCTGGATAATAATTCCCTGTATCTATAACAATTGTTTTGTCATCTGCCGATGAAAATAACCCTTTTGGGAGTTTTGGAATACTTTGTTCCGGTATAGCAATGACAACAATGTCTTTATCATGCACTACCTGTTCCAGAGTAACTGGTACTGCACCGGTTTCCTTTGCTTTGTCAGCCAGTGTCTCTGGCCCCCTTGAATTAGCCATGAATACCTGGTGACCGATGGCAACAAATTTCTTAGCTAGCGCTGGTCCAATATTTCCGGCTCCGATAATTCCAATTTTCATATCCTCTGAGATTATTTTGATTTTAATACTCCAAAGGTATTGTCTGAAATTGAGTAGAATCGGGGGTAATATAGACTTTGTGAAGGGTTGATTTGGTCACCAATTCCCTCTAGGTCCGGAGATTCCTTTTCTGATCAGGGCTACTATAAAGGTTAAAATGGCTGACCCCACAACAGACCAGATAATTGGGAAAGTTTTTCCCCCAATCTTTACCGCGAAGATTTCAGGAAGGCCAAATTTACCAGCCATCCACATTCCTATGTAGGCACCAATAAAGCCCACAACAATAGAAACAAGGCAACCGCCAAGATCATAACCGGCCAGTGCCTGGCCTACTGATCCACAAATAGCTGCAATTACCAGAAGTATCAAAAATTCAGTGAGTGTCATAGTTGGTTTTATGAGGAATTATTACAATTTGAATGCCTAAACCTTTTTTGCTAAAAAGGGCCCAGTAGGCAAAATAACTGCCAATTTGCTGGGTTTTTGGGTAGTGTCTCAGATTGAAATTTTTATTGGGCCACAGGGGAAACACAGAGGATCCCGATAGCTATCGGGACTGCGGTTCTCTTTATTTCTGTGGCACTGTGGCCAAAATCGATCTGAGACTAAGACACTATCGGCTTTTGGCGATATTTAACCATTTACGAAAAGTCCGTTAGCATTCTTTCACCCAGGACCTTAAGCCTAAATGATTTTACATTACCACTTCTTTTTTGAGTACCGATTTTACTTTGGCTGTAATTGCAGATGCATCAATACCCGCATCCTTCATCAGTTCCACTTTTGTGCCTGAACAGGAAATTTTCTTCACTGCCAGTTTAATAACCTGCCCGGCCACTCCTGAAAGGGCTGCAGTAGCGAAATCGCCAAAGCCACCATGTATAAAATGATCTTCCACTGTGATCAATATCTTGTGATTTGTTTCATTCAGGCATTTCTTCAAGGTATTGGCATCTACCGGTTGAATGGAATAGCAATCCACTACACGCACATTTACATGTTCCTTTTGCAAATCATCGGCAGCTTTTAATGCTTCAAATACAGTTATACCCGTTGCGGCTATTGTTAAAAGATCATCGTCTGACTGGCGCAGGATCTTTGAACCGCCAATGCTGAAACTATCTTCATTTTTATAAATCACCGGAGTTTTGGGTCGTAGCGTGCGCATATAGGCAAAGCCCTTATGTGAAGTTATAATTGGAACCAGTTTTTCAGTAGAGATTGCATCACAAGGTTGCAGCACTACAGCTCCTGGTATGGTTCCAAACAGGGAAATATCTTCCAGGCCCATTTGTGAGGGGCCGTCTTCACCGATACTCACACCAACATGTGACCCAATGAATTTTATGTTTGTATCTGATACCCTGGCCATCCGTATCTGGTCCGCCGCTCTTGTAAGAAAAGCGGCAAAGGTGGCTACAAAAGGTATCTTTCCCATTCTTGAAAGTCCGGCAGCAACAGATACCATATTTTGCTCAGCTATATAGCATTCAACAAATCTTTCAGCATGCGCATCTTTAAAATCTTCAGTAAAGGTTGAATTCATTACATCACCATCAAGCGCATAGATATCTTTATTCTCTGTACCCAGTTTAGCCAGTATTTCTCCAAATACTTCTCTTGTTGCGTGTTCTTTTTTCGGATCATGTTCTATTGATACTTGTGTTATCCTGTCAACATGGGTAGGTAACTTGGTTTGAGAAGGTTTTTTTAACTGAAAGTTGAGTTTGTCATTAATTGGTCTCAGTTCCTTTAGCGCTTTTTCCAATTCATCTTTCTTAAGCGCTTTGCCATGCCAGCCATCTTTGTTCTCGAGAAATGAAATGCCATGACCTTTGAACGTTTTTGCTATGATCGCGTAAGGTTTACCATTAGATTTCTGTACAGTCTGAAATGCCTTATCGATCTCTCCGTAATTATGCCCGTCTATGGAGAGCACTTCAAAATCAAAGGCTTTGAATTTGTTGACATATTCCTCTATATGGTGACCAAACATTGTTTCCTGGCTTTGGCCCAGCCGGTTAATATCAAGTATCGCTACG
>CAMLGP010000274.1 GCA_946479535.1 uncultured Bacteroidota bacterium | reverse complement strand
TCATTGGAAAGTACAATGCCTTTAAAGAAGAGCGCTTGTCCCGGCCGGTATATGCTTCTGTCGATAAAAAGGAAAACAGAGGTGATCGATTTTGGTGTAACGGTATTGTCCTGATAAAAATAGGCGTTGATCATATCACTCATAAACAGCTTTTCACCTTTATTATTGATCTCAAGCTGATAGGTGTAATTATACCTGTCTTTAATCTCAATTTCTTTCTCAGCTCTGAAAAAGCCATCAGCATTGACGGTATACTGCCTGCCCTTTTCTTTAACATTACGGGAAAGAGTATAGTCATAGTGCTCTCTCCACATTTGCACAGTGGCGCCAGCAAGCGGCTGACCATTATCCCTGTTCAATACAAAATAATCATCACCGGAACTGACAAAGCTAATATTGGATACATAGAAAATTCTGGCTCCCAGTATTCTGTTATTATCCGAGAAGTCTTTTTCCGAAGAAGCAACCAGCACATATTCTCCTGCAGGTAATGCATCCACTTTTATTTCTGCCTGGTGCTTCAGATAGTCATTTGCTGATGGTAAGGCCTGTTGCCAGGATTTCAAAGGAGTAGCAGCCACAATGGATTTCCAGTACTTATCTTCATACTGATTTTCCATATCCTTTTTCAATTGATCATTCGGTTTGATCAATCGCAAATACAGACCATTGATATTCCTGAAATCTACCATTACCCTGAATGGCTGATTGGGTACATTTACCTTCTCTACTTCAAATTGAAACTCCTTCATCTGTATTTGCTGAAGAAGGTTATAGCAATTGACGCGTCCTTCAGAAGAGTCTTTTTGAGCCAGCACCCTTTCACATATTTCTTTAGCTTTTACCCTGTCCAGCCGGTGAGTAGAGTCTCCATACGGTTTGTATTGGTTGGCTTTGTTTTCATACCAGCCTGCCAGGAGGAACCAGGCCTGCGATGCTGCTGGCAGACTTTCATATTGGTGGGCCACGTGATTAATAGCATTGAAATAAAGCTGGTCCTTATCCGGATGAACTGATTTACTATTTACAAAATTCAGTCGGGCCAGGTCAATATCTATTAATGCGTCCGGCCTGGCATCTTTAAGGTGAAAAGCAATTAATTCCTGGTAAAGAAGTAGAGCTTTTTGATAAACGGAAAGGGAGTCTCTGGTTGGAAATTTCCTTGTAATGAAATCAGCTGCGGGGTCAAATGCGGATGCCTGGTCAATCTCAAAAGCATAAGCCGGCTTCTTCACATCCCGTTCGTCATTCATAAAATAAGCCAGTGCACGATTGGCCAGCAGATCAAACAGGGTAGGACGCAGGTGCCGCACATTACCTTTGACCAGCATTCCTTCAAACGCCTCCAGCTTTGTTTGCTGGAGCATTTTTTCATTAGCTAACGAAGCAAGGAATAATTCACCAATCTTTTTAAAGAAATCCTCCGCACCCCAGGTAGCAATATCTTCCTTTATAAAATTGACGGTTTGAGTGCGATTAAATAATAGGTAGCGGTGATTCTGGTAATAGGACCAGTATTTCTCCGCCAGTAAACTGTTTAAAATGGCCGTAACTGGTTCTTTGCTTCCGGCAATTTCCTTTTCATATTCTTTAATGGAAAATATATCATTGCTTTCCCGGTTACCCTCCTGGAGGTTCATAGTGTAGATTAAGGACTTGATGACCTGGGCCTCCTGTTTGTCCTTTTTTGCCTGGTCATAGATCTTTTTTACTTCAGCCAGGGCTGATTTGGGCAATTGCTTTTTAATAAAGCCGTCAACGGTCTTCCATTGAGCAGCATAATCTTTAACGGGGGCCTGTCCAAAAGAGGCTAAAACAATGAACTGAGTGAGCGTTAGGAAGAATAGGGCGGTTTTTAATTTTTTCATGTCAGGTTATTAAATCGGAATACAAAGTAAACAAATTGAGATTCATGCTTAAGATGCAGAACTGATTCATATTTCACACGTGATCCACCCTGCCATTTTTGCTAGTGAGGTCCGCATAGATTGCTGCAAATTATAAAGGTTTAATCGCCTCAAAAATCTTTATTTTCTTTAACAGCGAAGCTAAAATTACAAGCCCATATTTTATGTTAAAGAATTGTATAAGGCCACTTATTAACCTTAAATAACATTGGGCTGAAACCCTTTATGGGACTGCATTCTGCTGATTTTTATGTCCGGTTTTTTGCCTCTAAAAAGCCCTTTAACAGTTCCTTTGTCGATTTAGCATTCAATGGCACCTGATTTGAAATTATACTGGCGAAAAGAACAGGATTAATAATCTCAATCTTTCGGCTCTTTTAAAAGTTTGACACGTGGTAGTGAAGTTTTACAAACTGTTAAAGCCCCTGTTCCCGTTAAACTCTTAAGATCTGAAGTTGATCAAACAAAAAAGAAAAAGAAAAGTAATGAAACAAATGATCGAGAAAATTCTCACCGGTATTAAAAACAAATTTGGACTGAATGGTCTTTCTACCGGTAATGACCTGACAGCCGTTCCCATTTTTATAAAAAAATAATCTGTATGAAAAAGATCTTTACACTCTTAGCTTCTTTCGTTTTGTCCATTAGCCTTTTTGCTGCTACAGCAAAACCCAAAAGCACACTTACCATTCAGTCCGCTGACCGGACTGCCATTAAAGTTGTGATCGATGGACGCCGTTTTGAGCCCAATGATAATACCATGCGTATTCAGGGTATTGAAGCCGGATCTCACCAGGTAAAAATCTACCGTCAAAAGAACAATGGCCTGTTTTCCATATTGGGCAACAGGTATGAGGTGATCTTCAATAGCACAGTTTCTGTTCAACCCCGCAGTAATGCTACCATCAATATTGACCGTTTTGGCAGGGCCGTTGTAAGCAACAGCCGTCAGGGTGGATGGAATAACAGGGATAGGGATTGGGATCGTAATGATGATTATGATTTTGATCGTGGTAACAGAGCTGGTGACTATTCCAATGATCGTGGTGGCCGTTATGGCGATTATGATAACAACTATGGTTATAACAATGTGATGACCAGCCAGGAGTTCAACCAGGTGTTGCAGTCAATAGATAGAGAGTGGCTTGAGTCAAACAAAATGAAATCAGCTTCTCAAATTGTACACACCAATAACCTGACTTCTGCCCAGGTAAAACAAATGGTTATGTTATTTGGAATTGAGAGTAACAAACTGGACCTGGCAAAGCAGGCATACACAAATACTGTTGATAAGAGAAATTATGGTATTGTAAGCGATGCCTTCAATTTCAACAGTAGTAAAGATGAGCTGGCCCGTTTTATCCGTAACGTTCGCTAATCTGAAAACATTCGCTAGAGAGCTATACACTTAGGGTTAAGAAAAAACCTCCCTGTTCCCAGGGAGGTTTTCCTTTTATTTTTTAATGGCTTCAGCCATCTTCTTTCCTATATCTGCGGGGCTTTTTACAACATGTATTCCGCATTCACCCATGATCTTCATTTTTGCCTCTGCCGTATCATCTGCTCCGCCCACAATGGCGCCAGCATGACCCATACGGCGTCCGGGAGGAGCTGTCTGGCCCGCAATAAATCCAACTACAGGTTTTTTATTTCCGCTTGATTTGATCCAGTTTGCTGCTTCGGCTTCCATGCCTCCGCCTATCTCTCCGATCATTACGATGGCATCAGTTCCGGGGTCATTCATGAAGAGTTCAACTGCTTCTTTGGTGGTAGTGCCAATGATAGGGTCACCGCCAATACCTACTGCGGTAGAGATACCCAGGCCTGCCTTTGCCACCTGGTCAGCCGCTTCATAGGTAAGCGTTCCTGATTTTGAAACAATGCCAATCCGGCCCTGCTTAAATACAAAGCCTGGCATGATGCCTACCTTGCATTCACCAGCTGTGATCACTCCAGGACAATTGGGCCCTATCAATCGGGTGGGCTTGCCCTGCAGGTAATTCTTCACCTTCACCATATCCTGAACAGGAATTCCCTCTGTGATACAAACAACCAGTCCAATTCCGGCTTCACTGGCCTCCATAATGGCATCTGCTGCAAAGGCCGGGGGCACAAAGATGATGCTTACATCAGCCCCTGTGGATTTCACACAGTCAGCCACAGTATTAAAAACCGGCTTGTCAAGGTGTTGGGTACCGCCTTTTCCGGGCGTAACACCACCTACAAGATTGGTTTTGTACTCTATCATCTGGCTTGCATGGAATGTGCCTTCAGTTCCAGTAAAGCCCTGCACTAAAATTTTGGAATTCTTGTTAACGAGAATGCTCATGAATGGTACTTTAAAAGTCCGGCAAAAGTAAGGAATAAAGGGACACATCAAGTATTCCCCGGAGGCAACTTTCCGGTTTCTTCCAGCATGCGCATTTCTTTGGCATCCTTAAGGAATTCGGAGGCGAAGATGAATTCATTGAGGCGCTGATTCTTGCTAAAAATGATCTCTTTATTACTGCCTTCCCATTCTTTATTTCCCTGGTACATATAGAGGATGTAATCCCCAATTTCCATCACACTGTTCATGTCGTGGGTATTTACTACTGTGGTAATTTTGTACTCCAGCGTGATTTCCTTGATCAGCTTATCGATCACCAGCGAGGTTTGCGGATCAAGACCAGAATTGGGTTCATCACAGAACAGGTATTTTGGGTTCAATACAATGGCACGCGCCAGAGCTACCCTTTTTTTCATACCACCACTCAGTTCTGAAGGGAATTTACGGTTGGTGTCTTCCAGATTTACCCTGTCCAGTACCTCATTAACCCGTTTCAATTTTTCCTTTGTGGAATCTCTTGTAAACATACTGAGTGGGAACATAACATTCTGTTCCACTGTGAGACTGTCAAACAATGCCGATCCCTGAAAAAGCATCCCTATCTCTTTTCGAACATTGGTTCTTTGCTCGCCAGTCATTTCTACAAAATTGGCACCATTATAAAGAATTTCGCCATTATCAGGACTAAACAGACCAACCATGCATTTCATCAAAACGGTTTTTCCGCTGCCGCTGGAACCAATGATAAGATTGCATTGCCCGGCCTTCATAGCGGTACTCACGTCATTGATGACTACCTTATCTCCAAAACTTTTCCTGATATGTTTTACTTCAATCAAAGGTTGTTTAATTAGCTGGGTTACTTACAACAGTAAGGCTGATAAAATATAATCCGCAAACAATATCATAATACAGCTGATCACTACCGCCTTGGTGCTGGCCCTTCCAATTTCAAGTGATCCACCTTTTACATAAAATCCAAAAAAGGCAGGTAT
>CAMLGP010000273.1 GCA_946479535.1 uncultured Bacteroidota bacterium | reverse complement strand
TGTACAAAGTAGCCTGGTGATGATAAGAATGGCTGAAACTGCCAATCCATATAAAACTGCAGTGGTAATACTTGTATCTCCTAACTGATTAATAATGGAAGGTAATTGTAATCCGATCATGAGAAAGACCAGGCCATTCAGCACAAATACCAGGCTTGTCCATACATTAACGCCTTCAAGCCGGCTCCTGTAAGTGAGCATTGTCTGGCGCCTGCTTGAAAGAAATAATCCGCCACTAACCACAGCCAGTACACCCGAGAAATGAAAGTATTCCGCAACATAATACATGCAATAAGGTGTTACCAGGGTCAATACAATTTCAATACTGGTAGTGGTAGGCAACCAGCGATGGATACCATAAAAGATCAATCCTATTATCAAACCAATAGCGATTCCCATGAAGATCACCAGGAAAAAACTGAGCGCTGCATCCTGGAATTTAAACTGGCCTGTGATCACTGCAGCCAGTGCAAATCGAAATACGATAAGCGATGAAGCATCATTGAGCAGGCTTTCTCCTTCAATAATGCTAACCATTGATTTGGGAGCTTTTGTTTGCCGGAGTATGGTGGTAGCTGAAACTGCATCGGGTGGAGAAATAATCCCACCTAGCAGAAATCCCAAAGCAAGTGTAAATCCGGGGATCAGTGCATAAGATGCAAAGGCAATCACACAGGCAGTAAGGATCACAATCGGAAATGCGAAACTGGTGATCACCCTTCTCCATTTCCAGAATTCCTTCCATGAGGTTGCCCAGGCAGCCTCATAAAGTAGTGGTGGCAGAAAAATAAAGAATACTAGTTCGGGTTCTATGGCGGCAGAAGAAAATTTGGCTGCGAAACTCAATAGTAGTCCGCCAATGACCAATACAATAGGGTAGGCGATCTTAAGTTTCCGGGAGATCATGACCAGTGCCAGGATCACCAGAATTAAAACTATGTATTCGAAAAATGATTCCTGCATGCTATAAATATACCCGGTAAATATAAGGAAAGGACTATGAATGCATTATATATCATCAGTTGAATTAAAAAGCTATAAGGCAATTAAATCCCCACTCTGCGAAAATGAATTCCCATAATGAATAAGATTGTAAGGGTTTTCCCTGATGTAATACATGGAATGTAATTTGCTGAAGTTAACATGATTTGCAAAGGAAGATCCTATTTCCGGAATTATAGTTTGCCGGTTGATTTTTCATGCCTCTATGATAACCAGATAGACAGGCATTATTAGAAAGCAGAACTAAAACCAACTGAAGTAATGGAATTAAATTCTCAAATTAGAAATGTATTGCTGGCCGAAGACGATGAAGATGATGTTTTAATTTTTAAGCTCGCTCTCAACAAATTATCTATTGTTATTGAGTTGAAACAGGCCGCCGATGGAGATATGCTGCTGGAATTATTACGAAAGGAGATCCCCGATATTATTTTTCTTGATATTAGAATGCGTGGCAAAGATGGGTTGGCCACTATTTTTGAAATTAGAAGGAACAGTGAATATAATCAGGTTCCTGTTATTATGTACACTTCCCAGAAAGGAGAAAAATATATTGATGAGTGCTATATGAGCGGGGCTAATTTTTATCTGGTGAAGGCAAACACAATTTCCCGGCTGGCTGAAAAACTGAAAGTAATATTCTCCATCGACTGGAAAAATTTTACCTATTACCCTCCCAAATCCGAATTTGTGCTGAATGGTGAATAAAAGCGGTTACTCTGGTTTTTAGTAAATTTAGTAGTCAAACCCCTAACTGATTTGACCGTAAACCATGAGTACCAGAATAGCCAGGGCGCTTTCTTTCCTGTTTTGCCTGTATTTAATCTTTGGCTGTACAGGTAAAAACAGCATCCCTTCCTCCGATACTATTACAGGGATCCATCTGAAAAGAGGTGATATTATCTCCTGCGGACCTCCCGATAAAGAGTTTGGTCAGGTTCATTTTCAAACTACCTGTTCAAAGGAAGTAGCAAAGGAAATGGACCTGGGACTTGCCCTTCTGCATTCATTTGAATACGATGAATCCGAAAAAGCATTTGCCAGGGTAATAGATAGAGCACCTGGTTGCGCAATGGCTTACTGGGGTGTTGCCATGAGTAATTACCATCCTTTGTGGGCACCACCTGCAAAAGATGAACTGGAAAAAGGGGCCAGAGCTATTGCTGCTGCCCAGTCCATAACTAATAAATCAAAAAGAGAAACGGAATACATTGATGCAATTGGAGATTTTTTTAAGGGCTGGGAAACCACTGATCATCGCACGCGCACGATCAATTACAGTAAGGCAATGGAAAAATTGTATGCTGATTATCCAGATGATAAAGAGGCGGCCATATTCTATGCGCTTTCCCTGACGGCAGCCGCTGATCCTGCCGATAAAACTTATACGTTTCAGAAGAAAGCCGGGGAGATACTTAATGCACTTTATCAGAAAGACCCTAACCATCCGGGCATCGTACATTATATCATTCACAGTTTTGATTATCCTGATCTCGCTTCAATGGCGTTAACAGCGGCCAGGAATTATGCGAAGGTGGCGCCATCTTCCGCTCATGCTTTGCACATGCCTTCGCATATTTTTACAAGATTGGGTTTGTGGGATGAATGTATCAATTCCAATATAGGGTCAGTTTCATCTGCTCAGTGCTACGCACAATCAACAGGAATAAAAGGTCACTGGGATGAAGAATTACATGGGTTGGATTACCTTATGTACGGGTATCTACAGAAAGGGGATAATACGGATGCAAAAAGGCAACTGGATTACCTGGGTAGCATACAGAAGGTTTCTCCGGAAAATTTTAAAGTAGCTTATGCTTTTGCTGCCATTCCATCCAGGTATGTGCTGGAGAATAAATCATGGAAGGATGCAGCTGATCTGCAATTGCATGATCCCGATTTTCCCTGGAAGGAATATCCCTGGCAGCTGGGTATTTATCATTTTGCGCGGTTGATGGGAAATGTGAACTCCAGTCAGCCTGAAGCGGCAAAAAAGGAATTGAATACGTTGGATTCTTTGCATAGCGTATTGGTTGGCCTGAAGGACCCCTATAAAGCCAACCAGGTACAGATACAATATAACTCAGGAAAAGCCTGGATTCTTTTCAAAGAAGGAAAGAGAGAAGAAGCGCTCAAAATAATGAATGCTGCAGCGGACCTGGAGGATAAAACAGAAAAACATCCTGTTACACCCTGTGAAGTATTACCCGCCCGGGAATTGTTGGGCGATATGCTTTTACAAATGAACGAGCCAGCCCAGGCGCTTGCTGCTTACGAGAATGATCTCCACAATAGACCCAATCGGTTCAATTCAGTTTATGGGGCTGCAAAGGCAGCAGAAGGTGCAAAGGATATGGCAAAGGCAGGTGCTTATTATAAGCAGCTTGTAACAATTGCAGGAGCAGAAAACTCCAGCAGGCCAGAGCTTAGAGAAGCGAAGGCAAAAATGAGTAAATAAGTGATGATTGAGCACTGGAATCCGTATATGCGGGAGGCAGCCATACGAATTGCCGGAAATGGAAAAAGGCATGGAATTGATTATTTCCTGGGAGCAATCCGTGCAATTAGAAAACCAATTCCGCTGAATCCAAGGCATTCAAACACACTGGTCAATTCATTGCCATTATCACCCGGAGTTGGGGCCAATGCTCTGGGGATATGAAGAACCACTAACCAGATAAAAAGCATACTGCCGAATAAAATTCCCACATATTTTTTTCGGATATTCAGACAAAACGAAACGCCCGAACCTATTAGTGCTATCGCCGCGAAATATGTCCAAAACAAATCACCCGGTATCCATGCGGGTACCAGCGATCTTACAAATTGAACATACAGAAAATGATCTATCCCAAAAAGAATCAGTGTAATACCAAGAAAAATTTCGCCGGCTTTTTTCCAATGTGCAATTGTTGCAGGCATATTTGCGATCTGAAAACTTGCGGAGATTATGAAACAGCAGCCAGCGAGTGTTAAAAGTTTCAAAGCATTCGTCCAGGCACCCAGGCTTTCGGGATTATGTTTAAACCGGAAGGGGAGATGAAATACCAGGAGAACAGCAAGCAATACAAATCCCGTATAGAAGGATATTGAAGCGGC
The DNA here is from genome assembly GCA_946479535.1 of uncultured Bacteroidota bacterium. The sequence continues at coordinate 1,140 of CAMLGP010000273.1, read as the reverse complement.
CTTCAAATTGAAAATGATGATCAGTCCCACTCCAATGAGGAGAGCTCCTGTAAAGTAAACCCAGCTAGTGGAGACAGGTAACCAGGAAGGAGTTTCAGGAATGAAAACAGGGCGGAAGCCGGGATAGATGAATTGTTGTAAGCCCAGTCCGGCAAGGCAAATACCAAAGAAAACCTGGCCAGCCTTGTTTAGCTTATTCATGGTAATGGTTAAGTAACAAAATTGCCTCAATTAAAGAAAAGACCAGATTCAAACACCTTTCAAAAACCTTTCAAATTATGACCTGGCTGTTGTTCTATTCCGTGCTCAGGCTTTTTACCGGGCTAATCAGCGATGCTTTAACCTGCAGATCGCAAATAGCCCGGAATTTGTCAGAGTCACCCCTGTATTCATTAACGGGGTAAATTAACTTTGGGACCGGAGTATTTAGCTTTTAAGGAACTATTTATATAATTATTAATTAGGGCAACACTTACTACAACAATGGATAATCAAACAACAGGCAAATATGCGAATGTGAATGGACTCAAAATGTATTATGAAATACATGGAACCGGTTTTCCGCTGGTGTTGATACATGGAGGTGGTTCAACAATTGACTCAACGTTTGGAAGAATACTGCCAACCCTGGCTAAGACACATAAGGTGATTGCAGTGGAGATGCAGGCGCACGGCCATACGGCGGATATCGACAGGCCATTAAGTTTTGAACAGGATGCTAATGATATTGCGGAATTATTGAAACAATTAAACATTGCAAAGGCCGATATATTTGGATTTAGTAATGGGGCGAGTACTACTCTTGAATTGGCGATCCGTTATCCTGAACTGGTTAATAAGATTATTGTTGCATCCACCATGTATAAGAGGTCAGGAGCCTTTCCAGGCTTTTGGGATATGATGAAGAATGCCAGTTTTGAGGGAATGCCACAGGGATTAAAGGACGCGTTTTTAAAGATCAATCCGGATAAGGATGCTTTATACAGAAGTTATGAGCGGGATGTAACCAGAATGCAAAATTTCACAGATATAACCGAAGAAGATATTAAAGGGATCAAAGCGCCTGCCCTGATCATAGTTGCAAACCAGGATGTTCCTACCGTGGAACATGGAGTGGAGATGATGCGGAATATGCAGCAT
>CAMLGP010000272.1 GCA_946479535.1 uncultured Bacteroidota bacterium | reverse complement strand
CAGCCGAAATTACCAGTTGTGGAAATATGACTATCATTGAAGGTTTAAACTCCAATACAGATGAATATCCTGACCGCTGTCCGCCTTCTTCAGTTATAGTGCTATTTAGGGAAAACCAGCATGTAAATGCCCTCCATATTTTTGACTCTCCACGTAAATAGCGGATAATATTTTTTTCTGGTATCCGAACTTTTTGCCAGCCTCATGTATCTATTAGATATAAAAACAATAAATATCATGAGCAGCAAAATTAAAATTTGGTTGGCAATCACTATTTTTTTCATTTCAAATTTTTCCTTTGCACAGGACCAGCCTGCAATAGCAAAACCAATGTCCGATCTCCTGAAACTCGAGGGTAAGTGGGAAGGACCGGCAAAGCTTAAGATCAATGGCAAAAGCTATGAATTTAGCTATTATGCCGACTTCCTAAAAACGGCCGATGGGAGTGGATTATATATGCAAGAATGGTTTAACGCACCCGGCCTGGGGAATTTAAAAGGATCAAACCTTATCGGTTACAATGCCAACGATAGCAAAATACACTGGTTCAGTGTAGATAATTTCGGTACTGCACATGACCACATAGGGATATGGAAATCTGGGAATCATTTTTTTATGCAGGCTAATGAGATTCAGGGGAAAAAGAAATTTGTTGAAAAAATAGACCTGACCTTGAGGGATAATGACACAATGGAATTCCTGCTAATTGCTACTATAGATGGAAAGGAGACCGAAAATGGTATTGCAACGTTTCATCGTTCAAAATAAGACTGTTTTTGGGCCTCTTCATAGGAAGGACAAGTTGATCATTCTTCCTAATTTTACAGTATGGGAGTCTTTAGACAGATTGCGGAATACTTATACATTAAGAAAAAGGACCCATCACGCCCAAAAAGCAAATGGATCGGTTATATGCATGGGATTAACCGGATCAGTCTTTTGATCTTCATTCTCTGCCTCATAATCCTGGCGATTAAGTTGTTGAAGAAGTAATATTCATTGCAGGGATCAACTCCTTCCTTTCAAAAAATTTACGATGGACGTGGCGGCCCTTGCGGAAGCGTTACCCCCTTCACCCAGCAGTTCTTTCAGTTCTTTATAATCCTGTTTCAGTGTATTGATCCTTTTTGGGTCAAAGAGTAATTCCTTTAATTCCCTGGCAAGATTCTTTGGCGTGAGTTCATCCTGTATCAGTTCATGAACCACCAGGCGGAACATGATCAGGTTAACGAGGGAAATGTATTTTACTTTGATCACACGTTTTGCGATCTGGTAGGATATGGCAGAACCTTTATAACAAACTACTTCAGGAACTCCAAACAATGCAGTTTCCAGTGTAGCGGTTCCTGAAGTAACAAGTGCTGCGTTTGCTTTCAGTAACAGGTCATAGGTTTGATCGGCTACATGTGAAACATTGGAATAATCTTTCAGCAGGTCATTGTAGAACGCGTCTTCAACTGCAGGTGCTTTGGCAATAATGAAGTTATGTTCAGGAAATTCTTTGCTTACTTCTAACATGATCGGCAATTTCTTGAGTATTTCCTGCTTGCGGCTGCCTGGAAGGAGAGCGATTGTGAACGGCGGCTGGATAGCGGACTGTGTGGCAGGATTATTTGCCCTGAACTCATCAATTACCTGTACAAGAGGATGCCCTACATATTCCACCTTCCAGTTCCATTTGTTTTTAAAATAATCTTTTTCAAAAGGGAGTATCACCAGCATTTTATCAATGCATTCTTTCATCATCTTAACCCGGTTCTCTTTCCATGCCCAGACCTGGGGACTTATATAAAAGATCACTTTCAGGTTATTCAGTTTGGCCCATTTGGCGATTCGTAAATTGAAACCGGGATAATCAATAAGAATGAGCGTATCAGGCTGATAGGCCAGGATATCTTCTTTACAGAATTTTAGATTGCGCAGAATGGTTAGCAGGTTCATGAGCACTTCAGTAAAACCCATGAATGCGAGATCGCGGTAATGTTTTACCAATTCACCGCCTGCAGCCTGCATTTTATCACCGCCCCAGCATCTTATGGAAGCTCCACCATCAAGCTTCTTTAGCTCTTTGATCAGATTACTGCCATGCAAATCACCGGAAGCTTCGCCAGCAATGATATAATATTTCATGACGATGATATTGGTTCGCCGAAGGCGGACCAAAAATTCTTAATTAGCTAATTTCAAAATGAGTATCGCAATCCCGTAAATAACCGTAATCAGAAAAATGCCTTTGGCAGTTTTATCACGATTGGTATTTACATAGAGCGTAAAGAACACAACATTTACCAGCAAAGAAAGAGAGCCGATGGAAGTGATCAGCTTATTGTTATGGAAGAAATCATCCATGAAACTTCCAAAGGAAAATGCTGAATACTTGGCAAAATAGATGATGATAAGGCCCAGGATCGGGCCCAGAAAGCCAAGGATCATGCCCAGGCGGAGGTTATCTTTTTTTAAGAACATTATTTCCAGAGTTTTTCAAGTTTGGTTTTGAGATCGTAATGGGTAAGATCAAATTGTACCGGCACTACACTTACATAACCATTTGCCAGAGCCCAGACATCAGTATCTTTTCCTTTATCAAAATTCACAAATTCTCCTGTGAGCCAGTAATATTTCCGGCCATGTGGGTCTAGCCGCTCCATAAAATCCTCTTCATATTTTGCATAGGCCTGTCTGCAAATCATGATCCCTTTTAAATGTTCAGGAGGTAGGGGAGGGAAGTTTACATTCAACACGGTATGTTTGTCCTGCGGTGTTTCCAGCATTTTCTCTACAATGATGCGGGCATATTTGCGTGCACCACTAAAATCAGCTTCAATACTGTAATCCAGTAAAGAAAACCCGGCAGATGGAATACTTTCAATAGCAGCTTCCACAGCAGCACTCATAGTACCGGAATAAATCACATTGATGCTGTGGTTAGCTCCATGGTTGATCCCACTAAGACAGAGGTCGGGTTTGCGATGCAGGATCTTGTCAACCGCCAGTTTCACACAATCTACTGGGGTGCCTGTACAGGAATAAGCTTCAATATCGCCAAATACATTTACTTTTTGTAAACGAAGGGGATGCCCAATGGTGATGGCATGACCCATTCCGGATTGGGGTTTATCAGGCGCAACAACGATGATCTTGCCCAGGTCTTTAACAGCTTCAACCAGGTTCATGATGCCAGGAGCCATTATCCCGTCATCATTGGTGATGAGAATAACAGGTTTCTCTTTAGCCGGTTTTGTATTTCCGGAATCTTTCTTTTTGGGGGTAGCCTTTACGGTTTTCCGGACAGGTTTTTTTTGTACCATAGAAAGGGCAAAAATGCCAATAATTTTTGATGTTTTAAATTCATATTTAGAAGTTTATGGATAAAAAAGCCATTAAATTTTTGGAAAACCAAATAAATTAGTAATTTGCCCTAAAATAGTTAGCGAACATGGCAGTTTCCAATCAAAATCTGAAATACCTGCGCAAACTAAGGGGATGGACCCAGGAAGAATTTGCGCAAAAACTTCGTATCAAGCGTTCCCTTCTTGGTGCTTATGAAGAGGAAAGAGCTGAGCCCCGCATTGATGTGCTGGAAGTGGTCTGTGATATTTTCAAACTCACGCTGGATGATATTCTCCGGAAGGATCTGAGTGACAGTAAAGCAAACTATATAGCCAGGCGCCGAGCCATCAAACTGGCTGCAGGCCGTTCTGATATTCCCTTTGTGCCGGTTAAGGCGGCGGCAGGTTACCTGGCGGGATTTGCCGATCCTGAATTTGTTGATGAGCTCAACACATTCACCCTTCCCATGCTTTCTGGTGGTAATTATCGGGCATTTGAGATCATCGGGGATTCCATGTTGCCCACACCCAGCGGTTCCGTAATTGTAGGGGAGAAAGTAGACAATGTTGATGAGGTAAAGAACAATACAGCATGCATCGTGGTTTCCCGCAATGAAGGAATTGTCTATAAACGCATACAGAAAAATGGCCGGGCAAAGAATAAACTTACCCTAGCCAGTGATAATCCTGTTTATCACCCCTATACTGTCAATACAGAAGATGTTTTGGAAATGTGGCAGGCCCAGATGATCCTCTCAAAAGCCAACCAGCAGCAACGCTGGGACGTTGGCCAGCTGACAAATATTGTAAGTGACCTGCAGGAACAGGTAATTTCCCTTAGGAAAAAGATGAGTTAAGGCGGTTCTTTTCGTTAAAAAATTAGTGACGGGCATCTTTCAGTCCTTCAGTGCAGTCTTATATATTTGTGACACACTATATGCACTTGAGGAAAATTTACTGGACCTGCCTGCTTATGCTGAATTGTGTAGTTGTATTTTCCCAGGCAAGGACAATACAGGCTACCAAGGTGCAACAACCTCCGGTTATTGACGGTAAACTGGAGGATGAAGGGTGGAAACTATCTCCTGTAGCCACCAATTTCATACAAAATTTCCCTACTTACGGGTTACCTGCTTCCCAACGTACTGAAGTAAGAGTTGTTTATGATAATGATGCCATTTATGTTGGCGCATATCTCTACGATGATCCTTCCCTCATCCGCAAACAGATCACAGCTCGGGATGAAGAACAGCAAAAAGACCTTGATTTCTTCTCCGTTTTTATAGATACCTATAGCGACCAGCAAAATGGTTTCCAGTTCCTGGTTACCTCTTCCAATGTACAGACCGATGCACGCATAGCGCCTAACCAGACATTAGCCATAGGTGAATATGGCGATAAAACCTGGGATGCAGTCTGGGACAGTAAGGTCAGCACCGTTGCCGATGGCTGGATAGTTGAAATGAAGATTCCCTATATTTCCCTACGGTTCTCAAGAAAATCAGTGCAGAACTGGGGCATCCAGTTCCTCCGTTCTGTAAGAAGAAATAATGAATCCACTTTCTGGAACCCGGTTAATCCTAATATCAATGGTTTTGTGAACCAGTTTGGTGTATTAAAAGAACTGACTGATATCAAACCTCCATTACGCTTAAACTTTTATCCTTATGTATCAAGTGGAATTCGTAGCACACCAGAGGCTAACGGATCCTATATGGATGAAGTTCTGACCAGTGGAGGAATGGACGTGAAATATGGTATCAATGAAAGTTTTACACTGGATGCCACCCTCATACCTGATTTTGGACAGGTAGTTTCAGATAATGTGGTAAATAATCTTACACCCTATGAAGTGAAGTTTGATGAATTCCGGCCATTCTTTACCGAGGGTACTGACATTTTCAACAAATCCGGATTGTTTTATTCCCGTAGAATTGGTGC
>CAMLGP010000271.1 GCA_946479535.1 uncultured Bacteroidota bacterium | reverse complement strand
AGTACTATCTGCTTTTTCTGCACCACAAACCCAATTGAAAGTTTCAATGGGATATTCAGTAATATCCTCCGTTCTGTATAAATGAAAAGAAGCTTTTGGAGCTTTTCCAACAAAGCTGCCGGGAATATTAGCTGCTATTGTGGAAAGGCATTGCATTCAATGCGGATCATCTTCTACCACACTGGGATCGCGGTTTACGAAATCCCAGGTGCTTAATACCTGTCCATTCGCGATAATGCTATCCATTGCATCAAGAGTGTTATAATTCAAAAATCCACCATCCAGTATGGCAATCTGCATTCCCTGTCCACGCAAGCCGATATTATGCAGGAATTCTCCTTTGTGCAAATGGATCTCATTAAATGAACCAGTACCATACTTAAAAAAATCAGCCTGATTTCCCTGCGGTTTATTAGCTGATACTGGATTGTCCTGGACTTGTTCTGTTATTATTTTAGCTGGTGAAGAGGCTGTTCTTAGTGCAATGGAAGATGTGCTCTTTACAAATGGCATTGCATTGATGGTTGTGATAGCATTCGCATCGGTAGTCTGTATAGTGATTGCATTCAGCCATTTGGATTTATTCAACACCGTTACATTGGGAACTGCAGCTATCTGTGATAGATAACTAGCAGGAACGGGAAGGTCGGCACTGTCAATTGTAATTGAATAACGGGTGCGGCGGTCTATAGCCCGTTGGGATAGATAGGCGCCCGGATTGGAAATGGTAAAACTGGTAGCGCCTTTATGTTTGAAAAAAACAATGTACCTGGGATTTTGTGAATGTGCCGAGATGAAATACAAACAGAGTGAGAAGAAAATAATTACATGTTTCATCTGTTTATCTATAATTTTTTTAGCCAGATGGAGCTACGCTTGAATGCTCCGGTTCATCCTGATAAAAATTATCAATTATGATCAATCATCCACATGGTCATGCCCCATCCAACATAGAACGGATTACCGTTTGGATTAGGCTGATATTCCCATAATGTATAATCTCTAAATACAAGCCCAATCCCTTTTTGATAACGATCAACTGACCGGGTGCGCGTTCCAAACACATTGGGAGATATAATGGGAATATTATCTGCAATATCTGCTTCTTCAACAGTATAGACATCATTATAGGTTTGTCCATTGGTGGAGAAACTCCCATAATTATCATAAGTGAATTCCCAGTTCTTTATGTTGTTATCATTGCTGAATGTGAAACCATAGGGCTCGTATGCATCAGTGGGGTAGTAGCGGTTGCCATACCAACTGAATCCTTCCTTTACAGGAAGATGAAGCTTGATGGTGCGGAGATTATTTTCTACTACTTCAATCTGATCATTTGATGGTGTGATAAAATAAGTGGAACTGGGGGTCCAGTCCTGGGTACCTGCTGAATCACGGATATAGGTATAGATCCTCCATGTTGGACGGCCCAGATTATCGGTCATACTATCATCCACCAGATGCTTAAACTGGTAACTGTGAATTTCAGGAATACGTTGGAAATCCACAAACACTAATGAATCTACCCGGTAAGTAATAAATTTTCCTTTTTGGAGTGGCAGGTAGGTGGAAAGCGGCTCGGATAAAAATTCTTCTTTTTTGGAAGTACAGGAAAGGAGGCTGCACACAAGGGAAGAAATTATGACCAGCCGGATGAGAGAAAATTGTTTCATAAGTGGTTTGCAGTTAATTCCAGGATACAAAGGGTTCGGGTTTAAAGACATAGTACACAAGCGATTAGCTGCCTATATCCATATCCTAAGCTACTAACAAAAAACGGGGTTTCATAGCCCTGAATGTAAACGCTCCGTAAAAGCTTTTATTGTAGTGATTGTCAGGGAGTGATGACCCTTCCAGACTGAATAATTCCACCCCCGATAACGTCTTCCCCCTCATAAAATACGGCACTTTGGCCCGGGGCGATGCCCTTGGCTTTTTGGTAGAACCGGACCCGGATAGTCCCTTTTTCGGGGTAAATATTGGAAAGGGTGCCGCTATCCTTGTAGCGGATCTTGGTGGTGGCCTCCATGCCGGGAGTTATGCTGTCGTATTTGATCATATTGAGCTTGCCTACTACCATTTCATCCTGTTCCAGGTCAGCCTCATCACCCAGTACAACTGTATTGGTATTAGGGTCAATGCGGGTCACAAAAACAGGTTTACCAAATGCAATGTCAAGCCCTTTGCGTTGACCGATGGTATAAAAAGGATAGCCTTTATGCTGGCCCAATATTTTACCTTCTTTGTTTACAAAGTTTCCACCGGCTACCTTTTCTTCCAGTCCTTCCACTCTTCTTTTCAGGAACCCACGGTAATCATTATCCGGGACAAAACAGATCTCATAGCTCTCGCTTTTTTTAGCTAGTTCAGGATAGCCATAATCAAGCGCCATCTGGCGAATGGCTGTTTTGCGATAAGTTCCCAATGGCAATAAGGTCCTTGACAGAAGATCCTGTTGCAATCCCCAGAGTACATAGGATTGATCCTTTGTTTCATCAACTGCTTTGCTGATCACATAGCGATCATTATCATGTTGGCGGATCTTGGCATAATGCCCGGTTGCGATATAATCACAGCCAAGAGCATCCGCTCTTTTTAATAAAGCCCTCCATTTGATATGGGTATTGCAAAGCACGCAGGGATTGGGAGTGCGGCCTGCTATGTATTCGTCTACAAAATTCTCAATAACGAAATCTCCAAACTCTTCCCGGATGTCAAGGATATAATGAGCAAAACCGTGCTCTACGGCTGCCTGGCGGGCATCATTAAAGCTGTCAATATTGCAACAACCTGTCTCTTTCTTGCTGCCTCCGCTGGCGGCATAGTCCCAGGTTTTCATGGTAATCCCCACCACTTCATATCCTTCATCATTGAGCATCAGGGCAGTAACGGTACTGTCGATACCGCCACTCATTGCTACCAGAACTTTTCCTTTACGACTCATAATTATTCTCAAAATTGCAAGCTGCAAATATACGACGATGAATTGACCTGTTGGACAGGCGCGGGACCGTATCAACAGGCGGTAAAGGAGTTTTGCCGGAGGGCCTTATCTTCATGACCCAAACTGCATAATAAGAAAACCAAACTCACATGCTAAAAAGACCTGTAATTACCACCTGCATTCTCTTTTTATTTATTGTTGTCTGTCGCGCTCAGGACCTGAGCTATTACCTTCCAGACAGTGTTACTTACAATCCATCCATTCCCAGGCCAAAGGATATTATCTATCATGAGGTGGGTGAATGGCATGTTACGCATGACCGGCTTGTGAATTATATGAAAGCGCTGGCTGCGGCAGCACCGGAAAGGATCAAGTTGGAGACAATGGGATTTACTTATGAAGGCCGTCCCCAGGTGCTGCTGATCATTACCTCTCCAAAGAATCAGCAACGGCTTGAAGAAATAAGATTGCAGCATATTCAATTGACTGATCCTAATACATCAGCATCATTAAACATCGATAATATGCCGATTGTGGTATATATCGGGCATTCCATTCATGGCAATGAATCCAGTGGTGCAAATGCCAGTTTGCTAAGCGCCTATTACCTGGCTGCTGCGCAGGGAAAACAGATTGATGAATTACTGGACAATACCGTGATATTGTTTGATCCTTCCTTTAACCCGGATGGATTGCAGCGATTTTCTACCTGGGCCAATCAGCATAAAAGTAAAAACCTGGTAACAGATCCCAATGATCGCGAGTTTAACGAAGTATGGCCGGGAGGCAGATTCAATCATTACTGGTTTGATCTTAATCGCGACTGGTTACCGGCAGTACATATTGAGAGCCAGAACCGGTTAAGATGGTTTCATCGCTGGAAGCCAAATATCCTCACTGATCATCATGAGCAGGGGAGTAATGCCAGTTTCTTTTTTCAACCTGGTGTACCATCACGAGTGAACCCTTTAACCCCGGCAAAGAACCAGGAATTGACGGACAAACTGGGTAAATTTCATGCCGCATTCCTTGACAGGATCGGGTCATTGTATTTTACCAAAGAAAATTATGATGATTTTTATTATGGCAAAGGATCTACCTATCCTGATATCAATGGCGCCATTGGAATACTTTTTGAGCAGGCTTCTTCAAGAGGTCATGCGCAGGAGACGACGAATGGTATTTTGAAATTCTCCTTTACAATTAAGAACCAGTTTACAACCACACTCTCAACACTGGAAGGTGCAAAAGTGTTGAGAAAAGAATTCCTTCAATGGCAAAGAGATTTTTATGCAGGAGCTATATCAAAAGGTGATGCAGCCAGCAGGCAGGCTTATGTTTTTGGTGATAAAAGCGATAAGGCAAAGACGTATCATTTTATACAAATGCTGTTACAGCACCAGATTGAGGTAAACAAGATCAAAGGATGGAAAGATGGAGGATTCGACAGTGAAACAGCTTATGCCGTAAGACTGAATCAACCCCAAAAGGTTTTGATACGGACCATCTTTGAAACCATGCATGATTATAAGGACAGCTTATTCTATGATATTACTTCCTGGTCAATGCCTTTGGCGTTTGGATTACCTTATAAGCAGGTTGAACTGCCAACTGCCAACTATGGAGATAAACTTGAATCGATCTCATTCCCAAAAGGGGAGTTGACGGGGAAAAGCGAGTATGCATACCTGTTTGAATGGGATGAGTTTTATACACCGAGGGCCTTATATGAATTGCAACAGGAAGGTCTGCTGGTAAAAGTTGCCACCAATCCATTTGAAATGGCAATTAGTGGAAGCGCTGTGAAGTTTGATTATGGGACCATTATGGTGCCGGTAAAATTTCAAACAGTAAATTCTGATAAGGTGTATCAGGTTATTAAATCAGTAGCCGAAAAAAATGGAATAAAGATATATGGTGTGCAATCAGGAAATGCGCAGACAGGTACAGACCTGGGAAGCAGCAAATTCATAACTGTAACGAAGCCTTCCATTGCCATGATCACCGGAGCCGGAGTAAACGCTACAGACGCAGGAGAAGTATGGCATTTGTTGGATCAGCGAATGAATATTCCAGCAACACATCTTGAACCAGCAATATTCAATCGGGCTGACCTTGACAGATATAATACTTTGATCCTTGTTGGTGGCACCTATTCTGATCTGAATGCGGGAAAATTGAAGAGTTGGGTACAGGCAGGAGGAGTATTGATATTGACAGAGGAAGCGATCACGTGGGCTTCACAGAATGGGATTTCCAGTGCAACAATTAAAAAGATTGATCGGCCGGTTGACAGTACCAGGCGATTGCCTTATACAATGCGCGAA
>CAMLGP010000270.1 GCA_946479535.1 uncultured Bacteroidota bacterium | reverse complement strand
GCCGCAGCGTATAGTTTTTTGGGTGCTACCGGTCAGGTATTACCGAATCGGGCTTTCCAGATCGTAAATCAATATGCAGACAAGGCCCTAAGTCTGGATAATTCTATTGCAGAAGGTCATGTTGCCAAAGGAAGTGTTTATCTTTTTTACGATTGGAAATGGGAGGAGGCGCAGCAATCACTTAAAAAGGCAATAGAGTTGAATCCCAGCTCCGTTGAGGCCTATGAACTACTTGCATTCTATTATGTGACGATGGGACAAAAGCAGCTGGCGGTCAAAATTATGGAGTATGCAGAAGAAAAGGATCCGCTTTCTCCAATTGTGTCACAAACTTTGGGCAACATGTATGTGTTTGCTGAACGGTTTGATGATGCCATTCTGCAGGCGGATAAACTGCTTGAAGTAAATCCACATATGCGAATTGCCCTTGAACTAAAGGCCTGGGCAATTGGCATGAAAGGCGATTGGGATATAGCTCTGGAATTATTTAAAGAATATCAACAGCTCACCAACCATCATTTAAAAGGGTTAATGGGAATGGGTTTTGCCTATGGGAAATTGGGAGACCGGGATAAAGCACTTGACATTGTTGGTAAAATGGAATTACGCCAGGAACAGGAACCTGATTCTGTGATCGATGCTGACCTTGCAGCTGTCTGGTATGGATTGGGAGATATCGATAAAACATTCCACTATCTCAATCAGTGTATTGATAAAAGAATGGGACCCGTAAGCTATTACCTGGAATATCCAGCCTATAAAGGCATCAAGAATGATCCCCGTTACGCATTATTACGAAAAAGGATTGGCGTATAATCACGATTCGTGTACGTATCTGGTTTCCAACCAGGTATTTACTATCAATAAAATAAGGCACTAAAAGGGCCTGTTTTTTCGTTTTTATCTTGTCCGCCATAGCCAGCGGTGACGGCGGATCCCGCCAGTGCCAAAGCTTTGGCGGGTGAAAAAACTTCACCCTATGATGACTCCTATCCTTTCAGTAGAAAATATTATCAGGGATTATATTGAACACAGGGAAAGATCCCAGTTCTATGGCAGGAAAAAGATGGATGCCGAAAAGGAATACAATAAACTCCTTGCAAAATTCAATGGGGAGGAAAATCATTATAGCCTTGATCAGGCAAATACCATTTATAGGGCATACCAGGATATGGTCATCAATGGAGAACAATCAACCATTGCCCAATCCAGATTTGCAGAAGCCGAAGAAAAGCTGATTGAAGTTGGCAGGATATTGTTTGAAGCCACTATCAATGCTGAAATAGAAGTTGAATCCATGCGTGGAGAACCCACTCGTATAGCTGTACGAATTGATTACAGAAATGGAAATGTTGTTGTCAGTTGATCAGTTCATTCTTTTAAACCTCTCAGGTAAGAAATGCTTTGTGGGATCTGTTCTGTTATACTGCCTCTTTCATCTTCAATGAAAAAATGTTTAATAGCCATCCTTTTCACTTCCCGCACATGTAAAATTCAGACGGATATCCTTTGTGTTTGATAAATACCGTTCAACATTCTGCAATCATTACACGCCTTTTGACCCTTATAATTACCGCTTCAGTAGAATTCCCTTTTTGGCAATGAGCCTTGATCGTAATTTAAACTAACAAATGTTTTCTTACCAAAACTTCTAAAATGAAAAAACTACATGTAACCCGCTCACTGGCGGTATTCTGCCTTGGGCTGATCACATTAAATACAAACAGCCAGGGAATAACCACACCAAGAGTACCGAGTCCTGCTGCAGAAGTTACCCAAACAATAGGGATTTCAAAAGTCACTGTGAATTATTCAAGACCTTCTGTTAAGGGCCGTGAAGTATGGGGCAAACTGGTGCCCTATGGATGGAACGTACAGGGATTTGGAGCTGGTAATTCAGCACCCTGGCGTGCCGGGGCCAATGAGAATACAACCATAACGGTCACACACCCTGCCAAAGTTGAAGGAACTACTGTGCCGGCAGGCAAATACGGATTATTCTATGTCATCAACCAGGATAATACTGGTGAAGTGATCCTTTCCAAAGACAATAAATCATGGGGAAGTTTCTTCTATGATCAAAAGAATGACCTGATGCGAGCGAAGATCAATCTTAATTCTGTACCACAAACTGAACTGTTGACTTATGAATTCGACAATGTCACCAAGAACAGTACTGATCTGATGTTGAACTGGGAAAAGAAACAGTTCCCTGTTAAAATAGAATTTGCCACTGATGATATTGTAATGGCAAATGCAGAAGAAGAATTAAAAGGGCCGGTAGGTTTTAACTGGCAGGGATTCAACAGTGCGGCAACCTATGCCCTCAATAATAAAGTGAATTATGATGAGGCACTGGTTTGGGCTGATAAAGCCATTGCCCAAAATAAAACATTTGCCACATTGAACACCAAAGCAAATATTCTGAAAGCAATGGGGAAAAATGATGAGTCAGACAAAACCATGAGTGAAGCAATGACTATGGCAACAGAAGTTGAACTGAATTTATACGGGTACCAGTTAATGAACAATGGACAACAGGATAAAGCCATTGAAGTATTTATTCTGAATACAAAACGCTTTCCCAAAAGTGCAAATACATTTGATAGTCTTGGAGAAGGGTATGTAAACAAGGGTGACAGCAAAAATGCAATACTCAATTTCAGGAAGTCATTAAGCCTGAATCCGCCTGATGCAACAAGGCAGAATTCAGAGAAGTTTTTGAAGCAGCTAGGAGCATTATAATTGAGCATTATAAGAATGCAGGACCGATTCACTAAGTACCCAGGGCCAACTACATGGGCCCTGGTTTTTTGTATGTAATCAAATGTGATGTAGTATTATTGGAGCTATTAGTTTGGTTAGCCCTTTTCTAATAACCAGCAACCAATAACTAATAGCTTTGTAACTTTTCACCATGGACTATCAGCAATTTGATCCCAGCGATTCACTCAAACCTTTTGTTAAATGTTTTTGGTCCTTAGAGGCTGAAGCCGCTCCTTCACCCGAACGACAACGTGTTATACCCGATGGCTGTATGGAAATGATCTTTAACTATGGAAATCGTTTCTATCAATACCTCCATGATGGTTCATTTATTTTGCAACCACAGAGTTTTATATTCGGACAGATCACGGGTTTTCTCGAAATAGCACCTTCCGGAGTTACTGGCCTGGTGGCTGCAAGATTTTTACCGGAGGGCTTGGCACCCTTTTTGCTCGCTTGAAAATAAAGCCGTAGCCATTCAGGATATTTTCGGCAATGTAGGAGAAGAACTGGAGCAGGCGGTAATCAATTCCCCATCAAACAGAGAAAGAATTGAACTGATTGAAAAATTCCTGCTTGCAAAGCTGGAAACCCAGGAAACCATCGATAGAATAACGCGTGCCTGCGTGGAAACCATTCTTAAAACACAGGGACAATTGGCAGTAAATGAACTGGCTGATAAATTGAACATCCATCGCCGGAATATGGAAAGAAGATTTGAGACTGCCGTTGGAATGAGTCCCAAACAGCTTTCACGGGTAGTCCGGCTACAATCTGCCTTAAAACTCCTTGAACAAAAAAAATATCCCAACCTTACCTCACTGGCTTATGAAAGCGGGTATTATGATCAGGCCCACTTCATTAAGGACTTCAGGGAGTTTACAGGAATTAGCCCTAAATCTTTTTTTGCTGGCAACCTGCGACTATCAGCATTATTTATCGGTGCGGAATAATAACTGTCGCATTTTTACAATTTAGAAAACAGTGGTCCGGTTATTTTGCACCTATAAATATTTGATATGAACAATCCTTTATACCGCCTTCTTATTATCTCTATTTTATCATTGTTTCTATCCAACTGTAATAATCAGACCGCCAGCACTACTGATACCAATGCGGATTCCGCAAGCGCCGCAGAAAAGTTAACTCCTCCCCCTCCTGTTTTTGAGAAATTGTTAGGCCTCTGGCAATCCAATAACGGAAAGAATTTTGAGCGCTGGAAAAAGAATGATGACGGAACTTACCAGTCAGATGTATATTCAATAAATGGAACGGATACTTCCTGGAAAGAACAGGCACATATATACCCTGATAATACAGGCTGGATATTTGAAAATACGGTAAAAGATCAGAATGAGGGGAAAGCCGTAAAGTTTAAATCCGTTATATTGACGGAAAGAACTGTACAATTCAGTAATCCTGCACATGATTTTCCAACAGACATAAACTATACAGTTCCTGATCAAAATACGCTTACTGCTTTTATTATCGGGCCCAATGGTAAAGGTGGCAGAGATACCATTCCGTTTAACTCAACACGGATCCAATAAGCATTAGCCTGTTTTTACTTCACCTCTTGCAAAGCCTACGGAATCCCTGTAAATCTGGGGAGAGATATCGGCATGGGTCTTAAAGAATCGGCTAAAATAATACTCATCGTCAAACCCCAGTTCCCATGCAATGGCCTTAACCGGTTTGGATGTCAGATACAATTCCCGTTTCGCTTCTATAATTATTCTTTCAGCAATCAGGTGGGTAAGTGTTTTATTGAAATGGGTTTTTGTGATCCTTCCCAAAGTTTTTGGTGAAAGATTCAACAGGGAAGCATAATCACCTGCCGAATGTTTCTTACGGTAATGCTGTTCAATTGCGTCCTTTAACTGCTCCAAAACAAATGGTTCTTTTGTCTTTACAGCAGGCAGTTGATCCATGGGCAATTGATTTAGCCGGGAACGGGATGCTGTAATAAGGAATATTTTAAGATAAGATACCAGCAATTCATATTGAGCCAATTCAGCCTGCATTATTTCTTTTTCCATGGAATCCATCAATCTCAAAAGTTCATTAACTTCTTCCGCGGATACATTGTGGAATGGGGGTTGATAAACATTATTGAATAGTATTCCATTACATGCTACCTCCTTCTGGTGGCGGTGAATGCAAAAAAAATCAGGATGAAAATTTACCGCTACACCTTTTATAGACCCTTTGGCATTGATCAAAAAGGGTTGATAGGGAGAAAAACATAAAAGGCTGTTAGCGGTAAATTTATAATCTGAAAAATCTGCTTTAAAACTTCCCTCTCCTTCCAGGATAAGCAGAAGCACATAGTAATTCAATCGTTGAAGATGATCAAATGTGCTGTTGTTCTCAAAGTGGAATACTTTGAAAGCCAGGTTGCCATTCTGGGGATTAATGAGGGTCATAGATGTTCTGCAAATTTAATGGCTACACTTTCAAACTACAGATGTTTCAGGTAAGGGCTCGGCTTCAGGAAAATCGATGGGGATT
>CAMLGP010000269.1 GCA_946479535.1 uncultured Bacteroidota bacterium | reverse complement strand
GCGTTAGATCTTCTGTGATTTTATAACGGGTATTGATATTGAAATTATGTTTTTCAATGGAAGAATTGGGAACAATTCCCGTTAGATTGCTGTTATTATAGGAGAAACGGTAATCAATCTTTCATGATGGCAGGAAATGAGGAGGGGCAAAATGGCCGCAATGATGATGAGCTTCATTGGGAAATAATAAGTTTAAGAAATTGAAGAGGTGACTGCGAATATAGGAATTCTTCAATCTAACCTGCTTTTCCATGTATGGCAATGTTGAATTTTATAAACGTTCCTCTCAAAAAGTACACAGTGATTTTCTTGAATAACAATTATAGTTGTAAAGGATTAACAATGAGTTCAAAATCCTCGTAAACATTTAAGTTATAAGATTCTTGTATAAATCAGGAAAATAAAGGAAGGATTATCAGAAATTTGAGGGCTGATTTTTGAATTTGTACTTTGATAGCAACTATTAAGCTGACCATTTTTTAGTAAGCAAAATAGAATTAATGATTGCACCACCAGGAGGTATCAGCGTGTGATGTCAGGTAATGAATCGGAGCCTGTTAAAGGGCCACACAGAGATCCGTACGGTAAGAAGGTAAGTTTGCTGAATAGTGTAATTTATAGGTAACAGCCAAAGAGTTATAAGCAAAAGTACTATGCTGGTTTGCGTATTATATATGCGGCTGGATTTTGAAGCCATATTACTAACTGTGAAACTCTAATCATTGGCAAAAGCAAAATTATCTCAGAAAAGGTCTGGGAGAGCGTCTTTCAGGCTGGATATATTTTTGATTGATATTATAACAAGGTTTGGCATAACCGGGTCACTTGTGATTTGCTGTTTATATGTTTTTCTGAGAAATGGTACACCAGAACAGCATAGGGAGTTTATTGATAAATTCATTTTGCTAAAGACGAGGCCTGGTGATAATAAATACGTCATTTATATAACTATTGGGGTAATAATAGTGTTCATTTCGCAAACAATATATTTTAGAACAAGAATTAAGCTCAAAGATGAACGAATTAGAGAGCTTGAATATTACAAAAATTTGCTGGAAAAAAAATTGATAAAAAAATGCTAACCGTTTTAATTTACCTGTTACCCATTTTATTCCTGATAAGGATCATCAATGGATATAGGGTCAGAAATCTTGACCTGAAAGCAGAAAATGCTGTGCTTGCCTTGCGTAACAAACTTAGGCTTTCTGCTATTGAAAATAACAGGCTAACTAAACATTCCGCCTATGTTCATATTGATGATTTGATAGCAGGGGCAGATAAAGAGATCAGGAAAGTTAATGTTTGGGTTCTTTTTTACGAGGTTGCCACCAAAAGGCGGTTAACGAAAGCACCGGAGTTGAATAATTTAGATGAAAGATTCCAGTTGAAAGGTGATAAAGACCTGAAGGATTTTTTTGAAGATTATTTAAGCATTCAATTTAACTATCTCCTTGGCAAAAGCCTGTTTTTATTTGTATTGACCAGGGTTGCCATGCAAACAAGGATCAATCTTTCCTATAAAATAACCAGGCTGGTAGCTAATTTAAAAAGGGATTTCACCAGCCACCTGAAAGTGCAGCGTTAAATAGCTATTTTTCCATAGGTTCATGCCTGTTTTGCTTCCAACGGAGTTCTCTTTTCCTGAGCAGGATTCCTGGTCCATTCAGCCATACTGTACAGAAAAGCTACAGCTGCTTTATCATTATCAAAGGTTACAGTGATCCTATCACCATGCATGGCCTCAATAAAGCGCAGATTTAATTGAAGTGTGTTTTCATTGATCCACGTGGCAGTGCCTGCTGCTTTGGAAGGCATGTGCATTCTTTCTGGTACTGGGAAAGTATAAAGAGGGCTGCCGGGGTTTTGCATCCAGTTTTCCCAGCCAAATTGCCAGGTGGTATCACCTTTAGGGGTATTTAACACCCAGGTGCAACCTTTATCAGAGAATTTGAATTTCATTTTAGAAACACCGTACGGATTATCATTCACGTTAAACTTCTTATCATTATACTTTGCTGCAAGCGGAGAAGTAATGGAACCTTTGGCAACGGGTAATGATAAGTTCTTCAATTCAGTTTTCAGGTTTTCCCATTCAGCCGGATTTTCAGCAATAGGCCCATTCTGAATAGCAGGCAGAATGGTTTCCCAGATGGTGGTCATTGATTTCTGCATGTCCTGGCTTTCACTGGTTACGGCAAGCACTGCATCCTGATCAGGCATTACAAAACAGAATTGACCATAAGCGCCATCACCCCTATAGAAACCAGGTTTGCAGCGCCAGAACTGGTAACCATAACCCTGTGACCAATCACCGTCTCCAGCCTGTGAGCTTGTCTGGTATTTGGTAGCCTCATTCACCCAAGCTTCAGGTAATAATTGTTGGCCCTGCCATTTGCCTTTTTGTAAGTAGAGCTGGCCAAAGCGGGCGATATCCTCTGTTTTAATACGAAGGCCATAACCGGCAGTGTTTAATCCCTGTGGGGATACCTCCCAGTCGAACCCTTTAATTTCCAGGGGATCAAACAATCGCGGTTTGAGCCAGTCTTCCAGTTTTTGACCCGTTACCTTTTTTACAATTGCCCCCAGCATATAAGTAGCGCCGGTGTTGTAAAGAAAATGGGTGCCTGGTTCAAACTCTACAGGTTGTGCCAGGAAAGCCTGCACCCATGTGGAGCCGCCGGTGGCGGCTCTAAGTTTAGGCATGGTATCCGTACCGTGCCCAGTGTTCATGGTGAGCAGGTGCTTCACCTTCATTTTAGCGAGGTTACCAGGAATGGAAGCGGGCAGATCATTTTTAAAAAAGGAAGTGACATAATCATCAACAGACAATTTTCCTTCTTTCACACAGAAGCCAACGGCGGAGCTGGTAAAACTTTTAGAAAGGGAATAGAGAGTGTGTTTGAATTGCGGTTCAAACGGTTTCCACCAGCCTTCAGCAATAACGTTACCGTGGCGGAGAAGCATAAAGCTATGCCAGTCTACACCAGAGGTTTTGGCAGCAGCAATAAACTGCCGGATGGCTGAGGAAGAAATTCCCTGTGATTCAGGGCTCATTCTGGGAAGAAGAATGGGGGAAGGAAAATAACCAATGTCTTCAATACGTGCAATTGCAGGTAATAACCCCACTCCAACTGCACTCAATCCGGTATTGCGGATGAAGTTTCTGCGAGACCCTTTCATATAGCAAATAATTGGTTTACTGAATGGAACTGGTTTTAAAAATAAGTAATTTATAAATGGCGGGCAGGGCGGGATTAATTATCCGTATAAGTGAGGAATTTCATAGTCAAAATGAGGCAAGACCAGGGCCGGAAAAAGGGGTAGGAATACTCCGTGCAATAACATGGAATAAGGGTAGTTCTCCTATGAAAACGGGGCTGCTTTGGCATAATTTATGGCTATCTTGGAGTATTACTTCACTCAAATCCCAGCTTATGAAAAAGACAATTTTATTCAACACCATTCTTATTGTTTTTTATTATGTGGTAATGAGAGTAATAGGAATGTAACTTGTGAAAGAAAAAGAAACCGGATCTGTGAGTAAGTACATGTGTGCTTACTTTTTTTATGCCCTTCCCCCAAAAACTACAATTGATCACCGCTAAAAAACAGTTCATCATACATCAGGTTTGATAAGAGACGGCGCAAATGCAGATTTGCGATCAAATCATAAGTATGAAATATCTCTACCTTCTTTTGGGAATTTTAGTATCAATAAGTGGAAATGCAGCGGCGCCTACACTTCCGGCAAAGAACTTCTCCGTAAATACAATAGAAGGCTCCTTTCTGAACATAGGATGGGGAGCGGGTAATGGCACCAGGCGGGTGATCATTTGCAGGGCAGGAGCGCCGGTGCAGTCGAGGCCGGTCAATGGAATAGATTATGCGGAGAATACGCAGTTTGGCAGTGGACAGCAGTTATTGCCGGGTGAGTATGTGATCTATGATAATGCGTTTACCAGTTTTTATGTAACGGGATTAGCGCCGGCCACTACTTATTATTTCGCGGTATTTGAATACAATGGAACGGGGGTGAATACGGAGTATTTGGTGGATCCGTACCTGGCGGCGAGTGCTACTACAGCTGCTGCCCCTACGGAGCAAACGCATGACCTGGTGTTCAGCAATATCACAACCAGTTCAGTAAAGATGGATTGGGTGAAGGGTAATGGCACTCGCCGGTTAATAATAGCCAGGAAGGATGCGCCGGTTACAGCCGAGCCAGTTGACCTGCATAGTTATAGTGGAGCCAGTGCATTTGCAACAGGAACGCAGGTGGGAACGGGTAATTATTCCGTGTATAGCAGCAGTGGTACCAGCGTAACCATTACCAATCTGCAGGCAAACAGTACCTATCATTTTGCCATTTATGAATATAACGGGAACAGTGAACCTGTGTACCTGAAACCAGCATATACGGTGAGTGTAACCACGCGTTCTGCACCCACCATTCCATCAAAAGATATGGTGGCAACGCATATAGATGGAAGGGAATTGCATTTTAGCTGGACGCCAGGAAATGGAGCGCACAGGATAATGGTTGCCAAACTGGGTTCCGCGGTAACGGGAACGCCACAGAACGGGGTGGATTACCAGTTTAATGAAACAATAGGATTGGGGCAGACCATTGGAACGGGTGAGTATGTGGTATTTGATGGAAATGGGCATGAAGCCAATGTATATGGATTGGAGCCCTATAGCACGTATTATTTCAAAGTATTTGAGTATGATGGTGCTGGCAGTGGCACCGTTTACCTTACCAGTTTAACGGCGTCTATAACAACATCAACGGCTATTAAGCCAACCGTGCAGGCGGCAAATATTTCCGCGAGCAATATAACAGGCAATTCATTGCTGCTAACTTACGCAAAGGGAAATGGGCAGGGGAGGTTTGTGGTGGCCCGTAAGGGGGCGCCGGTGAATGTGGCGCCGCAGGATTTGACGGCTTACAATGGAAATAGTGATTTTGGAGCAGGAGATAATTTAGGGAATGGCAATTATGTGTTAGCCAATGATCTTGATCTGGGGTTGAATGTGCACCAACTGGAAGCGAATACAACGTATCATTTTGCGGTGTTTGAATATAATGGGCAGTTTCAGCCATTGTACCTGGCGCCAGCGGCAACGTTTAGTGTGACTACGCTCGGAACATTGCCGGTGAAGTTAACAGAGTGGAAGCTGGAGAGTAGGGATAAGCAGGTTGAGTTGAAATGGACAACGGGGATGGAAGAGAATGCGAGTCATTTCAATGTGCAGCGGAGTGCAGATGGAATTCAGTT
>CAMLGP010000268.1 GCA_946479535.1 uncultured Bacteroidota bacterium | reverse complement strand
CGCAATGCGGGCTGCATCATCACTGCCGCTGGCGCGGTGGTTGGTCAGCTTCTTGGCTTCTGTAGCATTAACTACCAGGTCCCCGGGTTTAATATTCTCAGCAATGATCTGTCCTGCATATACTTCCTCACCTGGATCAACAAAAAAGCGTCCCCTGTCCTGAAGTTTATCGATAGAATAACCTGTAGTCCTTTCTGTATTCTTTGATAACAGAACTCCATTGTTCCTTCCGGGGATGGTTCCCTTCCAGGGTTTATATTCAGTAAAACGGTGAGCCATAATTGCTTCACCTGCTGTGTTTGTCAACATATTGCTACGCAGTCCAATCAATCCACGAGAAGGAATATCAAACTCCAGGTGTTGCATATCACCCTTTGTTTCCATCACCAGCATCTCACCCTTACGCTGGGTTACAAGATCAATTACCTTACCACTGTACTCCTGAGGAACATCCACTACCAGGTTTTCATACGGCTCACATTTCTTTCCACTGATCTCTTTAACAATAACGGTAGGCTGACCTACTGTCAATTCATATCCTTCCCTGCGCATGGTTTCAATCAAAATTCCCAAATGAAGGATACCTCTTCCATATACAAGAAAACTATCTGCACCGTCTGTATCCTCTACTCGCAAGGCAAGGTTCTTCTCAGTTTCTTTCATCAAACGATCACGCAAGTGACGGCTGGTTACAAATTTTCCGTCCTTGCCAAAAAAAGGAGAGTTATTAATGCTGAATAGCATGCTCATGGTAGGCTCATCTACACTGATCACCGGTAATGCTTCCGGATTCTCAACATCAGCCAGTGTATCACCAATATTAAAATCTTCAATTCCAACTACAGCACAAAGATCACCCGCTATAACTTCAGTAACCTTCTTCTTACCCATTCCCTCAAATACGTAAAGCTCGCGTACCCTTGTTTTTTTGATAATTCCGCCAGCCTGAACCAATGCAACTGGCTGGTTTTCTTTGATGGTACCGCGACTAACTTTTCCAATAGCAATCCTTCCCAGGAATGAAGAATAATCCAGGGAAGTGATCTGCATCTGTGTAAATCCTTCATTCACTTTTGGAGGCGGCACATACTTAATGATGCCATCCAGCAAAGGAGTAATATTATCTATCTGGGTCAGTGAATCATTAAACCAGCCATTTTTACCGGAACCATAATAGGTTGGGAAATCCAATTGTTCTTCTGTAGCATCCAGGTTAAAGAATAGTTCAAAAACCGCGTCATGCACTTCATCAGGGCGGCAATTAGGCTTATCAACTTTATTGATAACAACAATAGGCTTCAGATTCAGATGCAAGGCCTTCTGGAGAACAAAACGGGTTTGAGGCATGGGACCTTCAAAAGCATCCACCAGCAGCAGTACCCCATCAGCCATTTTCAATACTCTTTCTACCTCACCGCCAAAATCGGCGTGGCCTGGAGTATCAATCACATTGATCTTTACCCCTTTGTATTCGACCGCAGCGTTTTTAGAGAAAATGGTGATACCCCGCTCTCTTTCCAGGTCATTGCTATCCATGATCAGCTCACCGGTCTCCTGGTTATCCCTGAAAACCTTGGTGGTATGCAGGATCTTGTCCACCAGTGTGGTTTTACCGTGGTCAACGTGCGCAATGATAGCTATATTCCTGATTTCCATACTTTTAACTAATTGAATTGGTCTGCCTCAACCTTATTCTGATTAAGCGTGCAAAGGTAGCCTAAATAAACCGGGCTGGCAAGAGAAGGAAAGGTTATTTTGCTGTTACTCCTGTTAAAGAATAGTATATAGCATTACCTCTATGGCAGGCATGCTTTTGAATACCCGCAGCAGCTCCTGAATCAATTGGTCAAGCCATCATACGATTTAATAGCAGCCCCGATTGCTCAATTGGGTTTCATGCCGTTAAATTCCCGAACCTTTTATTTTTATGCGGTACACTCCCGCTTACCTACAAGACTTATTTCTTTAAAGGAATGCCAGAGATCATTGGATGTTCAGTCTATATAATGCTGATCATAGGACCGCTGTATTGCCTTTTATATACTGATAGCAAAATATATTATGAAAAATAAAAAATCACAACTGATGAAGAAATGGTCCTCAGCCTGCGAGGCCTGAATTTTCTTTCCTAATAATTTCCGCCTTCGCGCCTTGAAGCAGAGGGCTGCGTAGAATTACAACAACTGCGCGATGATCCACGATTTGAACTATTGCAAACTTTCGAAGAAAAAGATGTCTGCGGTGTGACACGCACAGTGAAACTGTTTAGAAAATCAAAAAAATCCTCTTAGCTTTATGCAAATGCTCCTGCTATGAAATTTCTCAAATGGTTTGCATTTGTCATATTGCTTCTGATCATTCTTTATTTCTTTGGCTCCAAACCATCCGCACCAACTTATAGTGATATTCTGCCAGCAGTTCCTTCTTCAGCGTCCACTTTGGAAAAATATATTCATGACCAGGAAGCTGGCCACAAGCTGAAACCAGACAATGAAGCAAGGATTATCTGGCTTAATGATTCCATTAAACAAAAAACCGAATACGCTGTGGTTTACCTGCACGGTTTTTCTGCAAGCCAGGAAGAAGGCGACCCAATCCATTACCAGTTTGCACAAAAGTTTGGCTGCAATCTTTATCTCTCAAGGCTGCCTGAACATGGTATTGATACAACAGAACCCATGATTAATCTTACAGTGGATAAATTGTGGGAAGGCGCAAAACAGGCCTATGAAATAGGAAAACAGCTTGGCAACAAAGTGATACTCATGGGATGTTCTACAGGTGGCACACTGGCCTTAAAACTGGCAGCAGAATATCCGGATATTGCCGGCATTATTTTATTATCGCCCAATATTGCCATTAATGATCCCGCCGCGTGGGTATTGAACAACCATTGGGGATTGCAGGTTGCTCGCATGGTGAAAGGAAAGTATAATGTTGCTGATGATACTTCCGCTCTTTATCACCAGTACTGGACTTATAAATACAGGATGGAAGCTGCTGTTCAACTGGAAGAACTACTGGAGACTTCCATGAAAGCCTCTGTATTTGAAAAAGTAAAACAGCCGCTATTGCTTCTTTATTATTATAAGGATGAGGACCATCAGGACCCAGTGGTGAAAGTATCAGCCATGAAGAGAATGTTTCGTCAGCTTGGGACTCCGGATAGTTTAAAAAGAGAAATGGCTGTTCCCAATGCAGGTGAACATGTGATCAGTTCTTATATAAAATCAAAAGACCTTGCAACAGTAGGAGCAGATTGTGAAAAGTTTGGTTTAGAAATCCTCAGACTATCCTACGTCAAAAAATAAATTCTTTAGAAAAAGCGCCTGATGATTTGAGCAATCAGTGTTATCAGAAGGCTTAACACTATCATGGTAGTAATTGGGAAATAAAATCTGAAATTCTCCTTTTCTATTCTTACATCACCTGGCAGCCGGCCGATCCAGTTCAGTTTGTCATGAAAAAAATAGACAATTAGCCCGGCCAACACAATTACGACCCCGATTATTATGATTATTTTCCCGGTGCCTGAATTCATAACACAAAAATAAAATTCCCTTAATCATTTAGACATCCCTGTTTGATAGTTCTTTTAAGTCCACAGAGAGTCACTGTGAATAGGAGAGCCGCAGACCTGTTTCTGTGGTACTTTATTCCTCTATGGCTCTCTGTGGACTTCACTTATTTGAAACCTACAATAGTATGAATTACAACCGGATTGATAAGATGGAAGCATTAAAGTACATTTGCCCCGCCTGAACAAACATAATGAGCCAAAGGAATATTATTTATATTATAAATCCCATCTCCGGAACCAGAACGAAAAAGGACCTTCAACAACTGATTGAAAGAAGTACTGAGGCCCTGGGTATTCCTTATCAGATCTTTCCCTCAATAGCAAGTGGAGATTATTCCTTTCTTCATTCCATCATACAGGAACAGAAAGTTACGGATATTGTAATTGCCGGAGGGGATGGCACCGTAAGCCAGGTAGCCGGCAGCCTGATGGGCCAGAATGTAAACTTTGGAATCATTCCCTGTGGTTCGGGTAATGGATTGGCCTTTGCCGCCAGGATCCCCAAACAGCCTGCCCAGGCATTGGATATAGTTTTCACCGGTAAGGCTTCACTTATTGATGGATTTTATATTAACGGGCAATTTGCCTGCATGTTATGTGGACTTGGTTTTGATGCAAAGGTGGCCCATGAATTTGCCAAACAGCCTAAAAGAGGATTAGCTACGTACGCCACACTGGTAGGCAGGAATTTCTTTTCTGCCGATCCCTATTCGTTCGTAATTGAAAGCAATGGCCTCAGTTTTTCAACTGAAGCTTTCCTGATCAGCATTGCAAACAGCAACCAGTTTGGAAATAATTTCACCATTGCACCAAAAGCTTTATTGTCTGATGGATTGCTGGATGTAGTGATCGCCAAAAAAACAGCAAAGCCTTTGTTGCTTTTTAACCTGATCAGGCAAATCCTCGCCGGGCGCCTGAGCAAGATTGAAAACTCCTTAAACAACCCGGTTATCTATTTCCAGACAAGCGAGTTGAAGATCATCAATACAAGTCTTGCCCCTCTACATATAGATGGTGATCCAGCTGAAACCCCGGAAAAATTAAGTATACAGGTAAAGAAAAAATGCTTCCGCCTTATTCAGCCAGCCAATTAATTTCCGGTAGTTTCGGTAGCTGCTGGTTTTGTATTCTTTTCTGCATCCAGTAAGGCAAGTAATTGCTTAAAGCTTTTTTGATTGGAGAAGGAATTAACGGATGCCATGATATCGATCCTTTCTCTTCTGCTCAGGTGGAAATTTAGCGCAGCTTTATTCTCTTCTTTATCCGCAGCATATTGGAAAAGTATCTTGTGAATATCCCTTCCCGGATGCTCACTATAATAACTTAACATATCATCCTGGAAATACTCCATCATCTTAAACCAATTATGTTGGAGGAGAAGAAACGGCTTGGTGAAATGGTCTGTTATATCATCTGAAAGATAGGGAGAGTCCCAGCCACCCGGACTGCGATCACGAATTTGCAATATGAGAATACCGCTGGTATTCTTGCTGAGCCAGTCATGAAAGTTTTCTAAAAACCGAAGAGATGTTTCCTGTCCATAGTTATCTCTTAACCCGGCATCCATCACATCAATAACCGGATTGGATGGCAACCATACATTTGGTAATACAACAGGAAAGGTGGCATTCATACGCAAGGCAGTCAATATCCGCAGATCATATGGGCTTTGTTTGGAAAAGAAGGCCCCAAAATCCAC
>CAMLGP010000267.1 GCA_946479535.1 uncultured Bacteroidota bacterium | reverse complement strand
CGTCCCAGTATGATACAAATGAGAATAAAACACGAGATCTGGAACAGCATGCCCTTCGGGAAATATTATCTCCTCTCCCCTTTGAAAATGTATTGGAAATTGGCTGTGGTACTGGAAAGAACACCGCCTGGCTGATTACCCGGTCAAAAGCACTTACTGCGGTGGATTTTTCTGATGAAATGCTTGCGAAAGCCAGAGAAAAGATCAATCATCAGCAGGTGAATTTCAAACAAGCGGATATCAATACTGACTGGACCTTCCAGCATGGTCTTTATGATCTGATCACCTTCAGCCTGGTGCTGGAACATATTGAAAACCTCGATCATATTTTTGAGCAGTCGGCCAAATCCCTTCACCCCGGTGGACATATTTATATAGGAGAATTGCATCCTTTCAAACAATACGCAGGATCAAAAGCAAGGTTTGATACGGAAAACGGGTTACAGGTAGTAGAATGTTTTACCCATAATATATCTGAATTTGTACAGACGGCAAAGAAATACGGGTTCTCACTCGTAGACCTTAATGAATATTTTGATGATAACAATCATAGCAATATTCCGCGTGTAATTACTTTACTCTTACGAAAGAACTAATTGATATGGTTAGCAGGATTTAGTATAACACTCTCACCTTAATCGTTGCTTTCACTTCACGCAATAATTGAAGCGCCTGGTTGGAAAGTTTCTTGTCTACATCCAGCACCACATAACCAATTTCTTCATTGGTCTTGAGGTATTGTCCGAGTATGTTGATCTTATGATTTGACAGTTCTGTATTGATCTCAGAAAGTACCCCTGGTACATTCTTATGTATATGCAAAATGCGATGCGCTCCTTCTGCAGGTGGCAATGAAAGTCCGGGTACAGTATGTGATCCAAATGTGATCCCTTTTTCCAGGTACTGGTACAATTTATTACTTACATCTTCACCAATATTCTGTTGTGCTTCTTCTGTAGAACCACCGATATGAGGAGTGAGTATTACATTGGGCAGGTCCTGCAAAGGAGTCTGAAACCGGTCGCCATTCTTTTCCGGCTCCCAGGGATATACATCAATGGCTGCACCGCCTAACCTTTCTTCAAGAATAGCTTCACGCAGGGCTTCAAGGTCTACCACTTCTCCACGTGCGTAGTTGATCAGGATGGAACCCTTTTTAAAACTCTTAAGTACGTTTTTGGTGATCAGGTTCTTTGTTTGAGCCGTCTCTGGAACGTGGAGTGTGATAATATCAGATTTGCTGACGAGGTCTTTCAAAGATTTGGCATCTTCCGCATTACCCAGGGGTAATTTGGTCTCTGTATCATAAAAAAGCACTTTCATTCCCATGGCTTCAGCTAAAACACTCACCTGTGACCCAATATTTCCATATCCTATGATACCAAGGGTCTTGCCTCTTAATTCATAGCTGCCTTTTGCGTCTTTTTTCCAGATCCCCTCATGGGCCGCCTTGTTCTTGTCCGGGATACGCCGGATCAGCATAACTGACAATCCGATCACCAGTTCAGCTACAGAACGAGTATTGGAATAGGGTGCATTGAATACAACCACCCCGTTTTTTGTAGCATAATTAAGATCAACCTGGTTTACCCCTATACAAAAGCAGCCAATAGCCTGTAATTTTTTGGCAGCATCCAATATTTTGGGGGTAATCTGCGTTTTGGAACGAATACCAAGGATATGAACATCCTTGATTTCCCTAATCAGTTCATCTTCCGTCATGGCTTTTGTGATTTTCTCGACCTGTGTGTACCCATGACGTTGAAAGTTCTTTACTGCCAGATCGCTGATATTCTCCAGGAAAAGTATACGGATCTTTTCTTTTGGATAACTCGTAATGTCGTTTGCTGCCATAATTCTGCAAATATACTTATGTAGTTATTAAGATTTACGGCGATATGGGGAAAAATCGGATTGTGGTATAAAATATGTGTCCAGTACTTTTGAAAAAACTGTCCTCTATTGAAAAACTTTTTGTACACCATTGCTACTATTGCAATCATTGCATACGGCTGTAACCAGGCAACTCCTGCAAAAAAGAAGGAAACAGTGCAGGTTGAAGATTCCCTGCAGTACTATCCCCCTACTCCCGGAAAAATAGACCAGCAGGAATTTAGACATTACGTTCGTGTGTTAAATAACTTCTTTGAATCAAACCTGCTCAACCGCAATTTTAATGGTGGTATTCTCATTGCAAAGGATGGCGTGACGCTATATGAAAAATATGCCGGATACGCTGATCTCCGTACCAAAGATCCACTAACTGACAGCACTCCCATTCATATTGCTTCTACCAGTAAAACCTTCACAGCTGTGGCCGTTCTGCAACTGGTGCAGGAAGGCAAAATATCATTGGATGACTCCATACAGCGTTTTTTTCCCGGCCTTCCTTACCAGGGCGTAACTGTAAAAATGTTACTGAGCCATCGTAGCGGCCTTCCCAATTACCTGTATTTTATGGAAAAAGCCAAATGGGATAAGACCAAACAGGTTACCAATAATGATATGCTGCAGGTATTGTATACTGAAAAGCCCGGCATATATTATCAGCCAGGCAAGCGCTTCAGCTATTGCAATACCAATTTTGTACTGCTTGCCCTGATCATTGAAAAGATTACCGGCAAACCGTTCCCACAATATATGAAGGAGAAATTTTTTACCCCTCTGCAGATGACACACACTTTTGTGTTCACCCTGGCAGATATGGGAAAAGTTGTGTCTTCCTATAATTATAATAATACTGTATGGGACAATGATTACCTGGAAGGAACTTACGGAGACAAGAACGTGTATTCCACTCCTCGTGACCTGCTGAAATGGGATCAGGCCCTTTATACGGATCAGCTAATTCGTAAATCTTTGCTGGATACAGCATTCATGCCCAATAGTAATGAACGTCCTTCAGTTCACAATTATGGATTGGGATTCCGAATGCTTAACCTGAAGAATGGCAAGAAAGTGATCTATCACTTCGGGCGCTGGCATGGTTTCAATTCTGCCTTTGCACGTTTAACCGAAGAAAAGGCAACGATTATTATTCTCGGCAATAAATTCAACCGTAATATCTACACAGTTGCTCATAAAGCCTATGACCTCTTTGGTGATTATCAGCAAAACCCTAATGATGAAGACGAAGAAGATAATGATTCCAATAAAGGGAAAAGTATAGTATCAAGAGGCATATCTGTTACAAAACAATAGGTTTTCAGTTTCTCCTATTCGCTAATGGTTCCGCATTACAGTAAGGTGATAAAATAATTTTAACGCTTACCTTCGGAAAGTGAAAATAATTTCCGCTTCAGCTATACGCGCCTGGGATCAGTATACCATTCAACATGAACCGGTGGCTTCTATTGATCTGATGGAACGTGCCGCATACGAATGTGTGAGCTGGATACTCCAGCATTATCCATCTGCACCTTCCTTTGCCGTCTTTTGTGGAAAAGGGAATAATGGTGGTGATGGATTAGCCATTGCAAGAATGCTCCGGGGACGCAATTACCCTGTTTCAGTTTATATCCTTGAATTTGGCCATAAAGGCACTGATGATTTTCAGACAAACCTGGCAAGACTTCAACAGCTTCCTTCGCCTGGCATTCATTTCATACAGTCGGAAAATAATTTCCATGCGCTCGAGCGTGAACAGGTGGTAATCGATGCCTTATTCGGTTCAGGGCTTAATAGAGCTTTGGAAGATGTAACCGCCAAACTGGTGGAACATATCAATCATTCAGGGGCAGCTATCGTTTCAATTGATATTCCCAGTGGATTGTTCACTGACCGCTCTTCTAAAGGAAATATGATCGTCCGTGCCAATCATACGCTGAGTTTTCAATGTTATAAACCTGCCTTTCTGGTTGCAGAGAATGCTTCTTACACAGGAGATATCCATATTCTTGATATCGGACTTCATAAGGATTTTCTAAAAACCCTGAGCAGTCCGTATGAATTGGTGGACAAAAGCATAATTCAATCTATTTACCGCCCCCGTAACAGGTTTGCGCATAAAGGCAATTTTGGTCACGCATTACTTGCTGCAGGAAGTTATGGCAAGATGGGCGCCGCCGTACTCACTGTCAAATCATGTCTCCGAAGCGGAGTTGGTCTTCTCTCCTGCCATATTCCCAAATGTGGATATGATATAATACAAACCGCAGTACCGGAGGCAATGGCAATGACTGATTTTAATTCTTCCTTTCTAACCAAAATTGAAGAGGACATTACCAAATATGATACAATAGGAATTGGTCCTGGTATGGGTACTGCTTCCGAAACCAGGATGCTGCTCAGGGAAATATTCGATGCCTATAGAAGTCCAATGGTACTTGATGCCGATGCATTGAATTGCATCTCTCTTCAAAAAGATCTTTTACAACTCATACCTGCCGGATCAATCCTTACCCCTCATCCCAAAGAGTTTGAACGCTTATTCGGTAAAACAGCCAATGATTTTGAACAACAGGAGCTGGCACTGCAAAAAGCACGAGAGCTCAATGTGATCATCCTGTTGAAAGGACATCATACCATGATTGCAACTACTGATGGGAGAGCTTTCTTCAATTCCACCGGTAATGCAGGAATGGCAACAGGCGGTAGCGGAGATGTATTGACCGGAATTCTTACCGGTCTGCTTGCCCAGGGTTATAGTTGCATTGAAACGGCCATTTTCGGCACCTATCTGCATGGACTGGCCGGAGATATTGCGGCCGAAAAGCTTTCGATGGAGGCGATGGTCTCCGGGGATCTCATTGCATACCTTGGGGAGGCCTTTAAAAGGGTGGAAGGTTTTGATTCCGATATCTGATATGTGCTCCGGGCAGATGATCGCCCTGGCAGCCTGACCCCAGGGCATTTGTCCACCTTCCGCACACCATTTTCCCGGCCTTTTCTGCCCCTGCAAGTACCCATTTATCAGGGATTTGGGGAAAATCCGCCGCCGGTCATACCCTAACCCCGAATGCATTTTTCCCCTATCTTTGCCAACCTTAAATTTTAATCTGGAAGCTACCACTTATGGACAAATTGATGTATCTAGTTCCCGCCATGGGGGTCATTGGTCTCCTCTACACTTTGATTAAATATAGTTGGGTCTCCAAACAGGATGCTGGCACTGACAGGATGAAAGAGATCAGCAAGTATATTGCTGATGGTGCTATGGCATTTTTGAAAGCTGAATGGAAGATCCTTTCATATTTCGCTGTGATCGTTGCACTCCTGCTTGGTTTCATGGGCAGCCGCAATGATAGTTCACACTGGTCCATAGCAGTAGCATTTTTGATTGGCGCCTTCTT
>CAMLGP010000266.1 GCA_946479535.1 uncultured Bacteroidota bacterium | reverse complement strand
AACAAGCCGTTGCTTCCGGTAGATATTTCTTATTGAATTCTATCTACAGAAATGAGTAGGAAAATTGGCATTGCTACTTTCCAAATGCACGCAATTCAATGATTTGCGTGCTTTTGATTTCTTTTGATATTGATTCGGGCGGAGACTGAGGGATTCGAACCCTCGATACCCTTTAGAGGTATACACACTTTCCAGGCGTGCTCCTTCAACCACTCGGACAAGTCTCCAAAATATATAAATCAAGAGCGTACAGCCCTGAAAACAAGTAGCCACATTTTCTGCAATTGCTACCCTTTTTCAGGGCTGCAAAAATAAGCTTTCCCCCCCGACAGTCCAAGAACAAATGACCCCAACAGTATTTTGGGCTAACAACTAGAGCCTAAACAATTTTGAAGCATTATCCGTAGTAATGGAATCAATCTCATTTACCGCTACAGCCTTCAGTTCTGCCAGCTTTTGGGCCACATATAATATATACCCACACTCATTCCGTTTGCCCCGGTAAGGAACCGGCGCCAGGTAGGGCGCATCCGTTTCCAAAACAATATGCGATAGATCAATATCCGCTATCGCTTTATCCAGACCTGAATTCTTAAAGGTTAATACTCCACCTATTCCCAGGTAAAATCCCAGATCAACAATCTTCTTTGCCTGTTCCGTGGTTCCAGAAAAACAATGGAATACTCCTTTCAGCTTCCCATTCTGATGTTGACGCACTACTTCCATGCATTCATTCGTAGAATTACGAGAATGAATCACCAGTGGTATATTATAATGCAGCGCCCACTCTGCCTGCTGATGAAAAGCTTCATACTGCTGATCCTTAAATGTGAGGTCCCAGTAAAAATCCAGCCCTGTTTCACCTACTGCCACAAACTTTCTTTTTGAAAAATACGCATCGATGACTTTTAGTTCATCTTTATAGTTCGATTTTACGGAACAAGGATGCAATCCCATCATACTAATGCAGTATTCCGGCTGGTTTTCTTCCAGCAATAACATCTTTTCATGCGTCTCCGTATCAATAGCAGGCATCAAAATGCGACTAACCCCTGCTATTCTCGCTCGCGAAATCACCAATTCTATGTCGTCATTAAATTCATCTGCGTATATATGTGCGTGTGTATCAATCATTGGTTAACCATTGTTTTGAGAACAAAAAAGAGCAATAAACTAATCGAAAGATTCCTTATAAACTATTGGAAATTAGTTTGGATTATTTAAAAATTATTTTACCTTTAAACCAGTTTTCATAGGGTACGGATTAAAAACGGGCCAGGGTTTCTACCCAGGCCCTAAATTTTTGTATGATTATCAACACTTTATAATCAATACCTTATAAATAAGCAATTTTTCTCCTCTTTCCCGCTCCATTATAATTCTGCCGGTTTTTCAAACGAAAATCCTTTTCTCTCAAAAAATTTCAATGTCTCCGGCAAACAAAATTTTAGCCTCGGAAATGCCTTTTCACTGTCATGAAAAACTATAATTGAACCCTTCGTTGTGTTGAGTATTACATTATGCAAACAGTCTTGCGGCAATAAAGTATCATCAAAATCTCCACTCACAACATCCCACATGATGATCTTCGCATTATCTTTTTGCAATGCAGCTTTAATATTCGATGCCTGGAACTTTGTGATCCTTCCATAGGGAGGTCGAAATAGGTGTGAATCGATATACTGACTGGCCTCGCGAATATCTGCCAGGTAAATTTCATCTTTTGTTTTCCAGCCGTTCAGATGATTTTGCGTATGATTTCCCACTGCATGTCCTTCGGCCAGTATTCGCTGATAAATTTCAGGATATGCTTTTACATTCTTACCAATGCAGAAGAAGATTGCTTTCGCCTGGTATTTTTTTAATTCATCCAGTACAAAAGGCGTTGCCTGTGGATGCGGCCCATCGTCAAAAGTAAGGTAGATGATCCTGTCTTTTGTAGGCAAACTCCATGTGTACCCTGAAAATATTTTCTTCAGCCACCACGGTGTTTTTACAAAATACTTTTTCATTTACGCAAAGATAGGCAGGCTCATTTTGAAATTTTGGAATGGGGAATTGCGAAATAAATTTCAAAATGAGCCAATTGTACTTTGCAAAATTCCCTCTACATATCTTTGCAGCCATGACCAAAAGAATTCGTGTACGTTTCGCACCCAGTCCAACCGGTGGTCTTCACCTGGGAGGCGTAAGAACTGTATTGTATAATTACCTTTTTGCCAAAAGCCAGGGTGGTGATTTTGTACTTCGAATAGAAGATACAGATCAAACCCGCTTTGTTCCGGGCGCTGAAGAATATATTTTCAATTGCCTCAAATGGGCCGGACTGGAACCTGATGAAAGTCCTTTGAAAGAAGGATCTTATGGACCCTACCGTCAGAGTGAACGTAAACCGATCTACCGCTCCTATGCAGAGCAACTGGTAAAGGATGGTTTTGCCTACTATGCGTTTGATACACCTGAAGAACTGGAAAAGATGCGCATTGATTTCAAAACAGAAACTAATCCCTCTCCCCAGTATGATCATACCGTACGTATGAAAATGCGCAACTCCCTTACACTGCCTGATGCTGAAGTGCAGGAATTATTAAAGAACGGAACAAAGCATGTTATAAGGATCCTTTTAACTCCTGGTGAAACGGTTTCTTTTACAGATATGATACGCGGAGAAGTTCAATTTGATACTTCCGTAGTTGACGATAAAGTATTATTGAAGGCTGATGGCATGCCTACTTATCACCTGGCAGTGGTTGTTGATGATTACCTGATGAAGATCACCCATGCCTTCCGGGGTGAAGAATGGTTATCCAGCGCACCTGTTCATGTGCTTTTATGGAAATACCTGGGTTGGGAAAAAGAGATGCCGCAATGGGCGCATCTTCCGTTGATCCTTGGCCCAAATGGAAAACTCAGCAAGCGTGATGGCGCCAAATATGGATTTCCTGTATTTGCCATGAACTGGACTGATCCAAAAAGCGGTGAACTTACAGAGGGTTTTAAAGAAAAAGGGTTCATACCAGAAGCATTTATAAATCTCCTCGCCTTGCTGGGCTGGAATGATGGAACGGAACAGGAGCTTTTTACCAGGGAAGAACTGATCCAAAAATTTACCATGGAGCGCGTACATAGCGGTGGGGCCAAATTTGATTATGAGAAAGCAAAATGGTTCAACCATGAATGGATAAAAAGAAAAGATGCGAAAAGCCTTTTACAGGATATCAAACTCCAGCTTACAGCTAAAGGAATAAATATTACGGATGAAGGCTTTTTGGAAAAAGTGATCAGTCTGGTCAAAGACCGCTGTACACTGCTTCCTGATTTTTATGATCAATGCCATTTCTTTTTCAGGGCGCCAGAATCAATTGATACGGCGAGCATTCTTCCCAAATGGAATGAAAGCAAGCGTAATTTCTTTAAAGAACTGATCAGTTCCTATGGGAAGCTGGAATCCTGGAATGCTGGCAATACGGAGAATCTTTTGAAACAGATGGCTGCCGCCAGCCAGATAAAGCCTGGTGATCTGATGATGCCTTTCCGCATCATGCTGGTAGGTGGTAAATTTGGTCCCGGTGTTTTTGAGATTGCCGAAGTACTGGGTCAGCGGGAAACAATTGCACGAATGGAGAAAACGCTTTCCTTATTACCTTAGTTTTATACTATGAACAGACCCGTCAGAGTACTTGTTGCCAAAGTTGGACTGGATGGACACGATCGGGGTGCCAAAGTAATTGCTACTGCCCTGCGTGATGCTGGTATGGAAGTGATTTATACAGGGCTTCGGCAAACCCCCGAAATGGTTGTGAATGCTGCTTTACAGGAAGACGTTGATGCTATTGGCATCAGTATCTTAAGCGGTGCCCACATGACGGTTTTCCCCAATGTGATTCAATTGATGAAGGAAAAAGAAATGGATGATGTGCTGCTGACCGGCGGTGGCATCATTCCTGATGATGACATGAAGGAATTGTACAAAGCTGGTGTTGGTAAATTATTTGCTCCCGGAACACCCACTGCAGAGATTGCGAGCTATATAAAGGA
This sequence comes from uncultured Bacteroidota bacterium, assembly GCA_946479535.1. The sequence continues at coordinate 1,262 of CAMLGP010000266.1, read as the reverse complement.
ATGGGTGAAATTACACCGGGATTTCTAAACAGCATGTTATTGCAAGCTGTGCCAGGTGTTCAGGTATGACTTTTGATACATAGCTTATTTTACTACTCATAACTCCTCATTTATCCAAAATCAATTCTTTATTTAAAAAATTAATCATGAAAAAAGCATTTCTTCATCATTCACTTTTCCTATCCATAGTTGCTCTTGCCAGTGGATTGATCCTATCCTGCAATAATGACGGTGATTCCAACAAATCAGCAGATTCAACATCTAACACTACAGTTTCTTCTGCAGAGAATACCTCCGGCACTCAAACGGCTGTAGCTGCATTAAGCGGCACTGAAGCGGATACTACAGTTGAAGGCACTGCCACCTTTACCCAGGAGGGAACAGGCAATACTAAATTGGATCTTTCTGTTACAATTCCGAAAATGGCAAATAAGACCGTAGCTGTACATATTCACGAACATCCTGATTGCGGTATGATGGGAAAAAATACCCATGGTCACTGGAATCCCACCAACAAGCCGCACGGCAAATTTGGAACTGGCGATTTTCATTCTGGTGATATTGGCAATGTTACATTGGATGCAAATGGAAAAGGTACACTCACTATGGATACTGACCTTTGGACTATTGGTGGAGATTCTACCAAAAATATCCTGAACAGAGCTATCATTGTTCATAGTGGCACTGATGATTATAAGACCCAGCCCACTGGCAATGCCGGTTCCAGAATTGGTTGTGGCGTAATTGAGAAAAAATAGTTACTGCATGTACCAGACACTACTGACTGCTCTTGATAACAGCATATTCAGCATTACTATCAACAGACCGGACAAGCTGAATGCTTTGAATAAATCAGTATTTGATGAATTGAACCTGGCACTGGATGAAGTGGAAAGTAATGCAGAAATAAAGTCTGTATTTATTACTGGTGCAGGTGAAAAAGCGTTTGTGGCAGGTGCTGATATTGGTGAATTTGGCGGGTTAGATAAAGATGCTGCTATGGCAATGGCCAAAAAAGGACAGGATACTTTCTTCCGCATAGAAAATTCCTCCAAACCAATTATAGCTGCAGTGAATGGCTTTGCACTGGGAGGTGGCTGTGAACTTGCCATGGCCTGCCATTTCAGAGTGGCTGCGGAAAACGCAAAGTTTGGTCAGCCAGAAGTGAACCTGGGATTGATACCAGGTTATGGCGGCACTCAACGCCTTACCCAAATAATTGGTAAAGGAAGGGCCATTGAATTACTGATAACCGCCAATAT
>CAMLGP010000265.1 GCA_946479535.1 uncultured Bacteroidota bacterium | reverse complement strand
GCGTTGTCATCATCGGTCAGACTGAATAAACTGCCGATGGGGCTTATAAAGGCTATGTTGCTGATCCGGAAGATAATTTCTGGGAACTGGCCTGGTACCCATTTGTTGAAATGCATTGCCCGGGAAACAATTTCCCGCTGCCCGAGTCAGTTTTTCAGTCTTGAGCCACGCAATGGTTCTAGTCTCAGGAATTATACCGGGTTAAAAAAAAATCCTATTATCAAAATCCAACTGCCATAGGGTTGTCACTCCTCCATCTTTGCTTTGTGTTGTAATTAATCATCAACACTAAAGCATAAAAAATGGAAACAATGGCAAAAGAGCAGACAACACTGGTAATCAGCGAAAAACAATTATTAGAACATTGGCAGGGACATCGCCGCCTGACCCGCCGTGTCATAGAAGCCTTCCCTGAGGATAAGCTATTTTCATACTCTGTTGGCGGTATGCGTCCTTTTGCAACTCTTGTAATGGAAATAATTGCAATGGGCACACCAAATGTAATTGGAGTGGGCACAGGTAACTGGTCAACTTATGATGCCAATGCCGGCCAGGGCAATAATATACCTGCAACAAAAGAGGCCTTGCTTGAACTCTGGGATAAAACCACAGAAGATATCAATACCAACTGGAAAAAAATTAAACAGGAGCGCTGGCAGGAAGTTGACCTGGCTTACGGTCAGTGGGAAGGACCGGGTTACTGGATCCTTTTTTATGGCATCGATAATGAGATCCATCACCGCGGACAGGGATATGTTTACCTACGTTCACTGGGAATTGAACCGCCTCCTTTCTATGAGCGCTAATATTCTGATTCGCAATACCCCCTCTTTTTGACGTGTTGGCACCCTTCTTACCAGTAGGATTGCGAGTAAGTTTGTGTAACCATGTTACTTAAGAACAAAAACGCAATAATCTACGGTGCAGGAGGGGCCATTGGCGGAGCAGTGGCAAGAGCATTTGCACGAGAAGGCGCGAAAGTATTCTGTACTGGACGTACCCTTTCCAAACTGCAGGCTGTTGCCACTGATATCCGTAAGGAAGGTGGCTGGGCCGAGGCCGTGAAACTGGATGCACTGGATAAGAATTCTGTGGAAACTTACCTGGAATGCATTGCAAAAAAAGAAGGAGGGATTGATATTTCTTTCAATGCAATTGGGTTGGATGATATACAGGGGCAGCCACTTACGCAAATGACACATGCGCAATTTGCCCTGCCCATTGTGAATGCAATTCCTTCTCATTTTTATACAGCAACGGCAGCCGCAAGACATATGGCAAGAAAAGGTGCGGGGGTTATTCTCGCAATTACAGCCAATGTAGCAGTTAAGCCTATGCCTCATTCTGGAGGTTTTGGTGTGGCCTGTGCTGCTATTGAAAGTTTCTGCAGGCAATTGGCGGTTGAAGTAGGTAAACAGGGAGTCAGAGTTATCTGTCTCCGATCTGCTGGATCACCAGATGCTCCGGGTGTGGATGAAGCATTTAATCAGCATGCGGAAAACGCAGGTGTGTCAAGAGAAGAATTTGAACAGGAGATGGCAAAAGTCACGATGTTGAAACGTTTGCCGAAATTACATGAGATCGCGAATGTAGCAGTGCTGATGGCATCCGACAGAGCCAATATTATTACGGGAGCTATTGCGAATGTGACTTGTGGGGAAATTGCGGATTAATAAGCTTATTTAACTATCTCTTCAATGGAGGAAGCAATTGCTTTTAGCAGTTCCCTGTTCAGGTTTCTATTCACTGAAACTTCTTCCTGGCCAATCATAGCTCTCCAGTTGCGTTCTTCATCAGGTTCAAAATATACGAGAGTTCCTTCTACATCTACTTCAATCTTATAGCTATAGGCATAGCGAAGAAGCTGAGCCGGGAAATTAAAACGCTGGTTATTGTATAACACCGGAATTTTGAAATCTTCTACCATAACAGCAAGTAGTTTAAGTTAGGCAGGTACGAGTAATGGCGGTGTTTTGCCAGGTTTATTCCACTCTTGCCTGAGCAATGAAATAGAAATTGAGTATAAGATAAATCAATAATAAGACTTGAGCAACAATCATGTCAAATCTATAGGCTTTTTTGACCTGGTTCTTCTTTACAAGCTTCAAAGAGTATGCTGTTGCGGCTATTACGGTGAAAATAAAGGCAAGCGTAATTCCGTGCAGGGTATCTACCAGCGTAAAAGTAGTAGAATCTGGCAAGGAAGAATCGATGATATATTTGTTACCGACAACGGCAAATAATGATCCTACACTGAGCCCAAATCTGGAGTCAATTCCATCTGCATGAATATAAAAACATACATAAGCGATCAGGAAGGCGAGATACATTCCCAGGAACATTTTCCAAAATAGTCCACCTGCTTCACGTGTTACGCTGAGCCTGACACGGAAGGCACTGTACTCTGTATGCGGAGATGGAAGGCTGGTATCTCCGAAACCAGTTTCATAGATCCGCACGTTTGTACTAACAATACAGCTATCGATATTCCAGCCCCTCAGCGTAAAGCGTGGATCAAAATGCTGTCCCACGGTATCAGCAGCAAATATCAATGAGCGTTTATCAAATTGGGAATTTTCAATAGAAAACCGAAGGGTTTGCCGGTCGAATGGGAAATTATTGATCCTCCAGGAGTCCTTCATCACACATTGCAATTTCATTTGCATATAAACCCTGTCACCCGTAGTGTCCATGGTCACAAAAGATTTGGTGACTGATTTGGCCTGGGGCACTTCCAGGTTATTGTAGAAATCGAAATCCTTATTCTTATACTTCAGCCACAACCATAAATTAATGGCGTATTCTTTTTCCTTAAAGTCAATATCATGTATGCTAACGATGTAAACACCTACGCTTACTGTATCCTTTTCATTTTCCTGCGCCTGGGCTGATCCGCGGAATCCCGGGATTCCGGTCAGCAATATCAGGAGAAGGGAAAGAGCCTTGTTCATACTGGGATTTTATCCTGTGAAAGATATAAAAGGATGCAATATAAAACAATAGGATGCCACATGGATAGTTTACTATCAGGCAGCCTGTCTGGGATTAATATACCATTCAATTCTCCGGGCAATCCGTGTCCTGTTTTCTAACTGCTGCAGGATCCTTTTTCTCTCTTCAATAGTCTCTTTTATCTGCTCGTGAATGTTTACAGCGGGTACCCGTTTTGACAAATATGCCAGTCTGGTTTGGGTAGTTATATATTTATTATGCTTCATAAAATTGTGTTGAGTGTTGTTATTACTATTTTCTGTCTTGAATTTATTATCACCTATACAGTGAATTTTAAATTTTTAAAACCAAACCTTTTAAAATTCACCATTTATCTATTATACAGAGGTGTCCTTTTTAGGAGATATTGGAGCGCAAACTTATACGCATCTGATTCTGTAAGGATGGATTGCCTTGATTTGGAATATATCCTGTCCCCGGTCTCATTATAGATAGATACCGATACCTGGGTTTGAATATGCTGCCTTGTTACTGTATTACCAGTATGAAAGTTTCTCCCTGTTATCCTATGGCTGTCACCATATCTTCCCCTCCGTTCTACAGTTTGCCTTCTGGTGTTATAACTATTTTCAGTAGTTACAATATTGCCCGGGTCCTGTATCACACTTCCCATTATAACATATTCCACATTTAACAGGTGTGCCAGTTCACGAGGAGTATATTGGCGGATAGTAGAAGCACTGATCCCTTTTTTATATAATAAGGCATTGATCTCGGCTGCGTCCATGTATTTCAGTTCTGCAGCTGAGCGGCTCATATAACTTACTACAATATCCTGCAACTGGTAACGCATTTCATCCTCTCTACCCTCACTGCCATCTCCCAAATAAACAAGGGGCATTACGGCTACCCTATACCTTGAATTAAATCCGCCATTTTGTGCTTTTGATGCAACCACCATTAACATAAGAATGAGTAGCATCACTACACTTTCAATTATCTTTTTCATTTTGAATTGTTTTAATTTAACCAGCGGCAGTTACCCACCGCTGGCTTTTGTTATCAAACCTTAACCTCTACCCTTTAATTTTTTCCAATCGATCATATAGCCGAGGGATAGAGAAACCGAGCTATTCTTTACAGATACCCCAGGCGCTTTATTTACATCCCGCATTCCTTTTTGAGAATTGATGCTTACAAATAGTCCATTGTTTAATTCAACACCGGCTGTAAAGCTGAGACTGATGTCTGCTCTTCTCCATGACTGGTTCCCGTTGAAAATACCCGCGCTATGACCTGCCTGGGTTTGTTTACCACTAATTCCATAGCTAATTGCTCCGCCTGCACCGCCAAATAGGTACCCGAATGATACAGGGAGTTTATACACCAGGTTTACCGGCATTTCCAGGTAATGGATCCTGAGTTTTGAATCTGCTGCACCAGTTGAGCTGAGCAAGGTTGAACCTTTGCGTGTATACAGCAATTGTGGTTGCAGATACAGGTTTTTTGCGATACCAAACTCCGTGATCACTCCGGCATGGTAATTCTTATAATTATCATTAGAGTATAAAGAATTCCCGGCACTTACATTTATCCGTGTTTTGAAATATTGCCTCCGGCCTTTATTCCCACTCTGAATTGGGCATTGGAGATCATTACAAGTGATACAAGAGCAATAGTGGTTGAGATCATCTTTTTCATAATTGTTGTTTTAATAATTATTGGTTTTTGATTATTGATTACCGAGTTTTTTGATTACATGCGTACCAGGTGACCTGATCCTGAAATATGTGTTGAGATATATGGATTGCCACTGAAGTAAACTGACCCACTTCCTTCAATACGTGCATCCAGGTTGTCAGACACTTTTACACGGATATCTCCAGAACCTACTATTTGGGTAGTGACCGTTTTTGCAGCAACGCCTGAAAAATCAATCTTGCCACTGCCATCTGTTTTTAATTTTTCACTGAGGGCTGTACCACTTCCGGCAGAGATACGACCAGACTGAGTGCTTTCTGCATCTATATTCCCGGTGATGAGTTTCTGGAATACGATATCTCCAGAACCATTTGAGCGCAATAGCAGGTTATCCGGCTGAATATCATTCAGGCAAAAAATGCTTCCGCTGGTGTTAAGAAGAAATGTATTTACTGCTGGTGCTGATACATTGATCCGGATACTGGGATCATTGTCGTAAGTTTTGCCATTGTTATAGCCTATCACCAGTCGTCCATTGATCACATTTGTTTCCAGCATGGAATGAATGCTTTGAGGTGCGCTTATTTCCACTTTCAGTGTTTCCGATTTTGTGTAATACACATTCCCGTTCATGCGCAGATCAATGCCTGTGAAATT
>CAMLGP010000264.1 GCA_946479535.1 uncultured Bacteroidota bacterium | reverse complement strand
ACATTTCGTTTATTATTAGATCGATATATCCCTGGTGGTTGTTGCGGTAAGCAACAGGATAAGTATGCGCCCCCAAAAATGTTGCCCTGATAGCCAGATCAGATTTCTCTTTTAATTTCCTGATAACACGCAGCATCTTAAGCTCGCCTTCCACAGTGAGGCCATATCCGCTTTTTATTTCCACAGCACCCGTACCCAGCTTTGTGATCTCCTTCAGTCTTTTCCATGCAGAATTGAACAATTCCCCTTCAGATGTCTGGGCCAGTTTATTGGCCGAGTTAAGAATGCCGCCCCCCTTAGCAGCAATCTCTGCATAGCTGAGACCATTGATCTTATCAATAAATTCTGTCTCTCTGCTGGCGGGAAATACCAGATGGGTATGGCTATCACACCATGCAGGCAAAATGAATTGCCCGGTGGCATCAATATTTACCCTTGGTTTTAATTTGGAAGTCTGTAACCCGGTCATGGGACCATAGTCTGCAATAAGCCCCTCCTCAATTAGCAGGTAGGCATTATCGATGACAGGTAATTGTGCAAGTTCTTTTCCGTGTAGCAACCGCGATTCATTTCTTACTCCAGCAAGTTGCTTAATGTTAGTGATTAAGGTAACAGCCATGACGGCGCTAAATTAAAATATAAAAGATAAAACATAAAAGATTAAAGATTAAGGGAAAAAGAAAACCGCCTCGCAAAGCGAGACGGTTTCACTGGACTCATTTTATAAACCACATCGAAATCTCAATTAGGGAATTAATAAGGGAATAAGGCGGTATGTGGAACTCCGGCTAATCCGGTCCACGTGATCTTTACGTAATAATGACCATTCGCTCCAGGGCATGTACCAGGATTTCCCTGCTCATTCAATCCAAAGGTTGCAGTTGCTGTGAACAGCGGAACTGAATGCTTTACCTGCCCGCTCACGAGGCGGAAATTACAATCCTGACGTACTACGAGGGGTGCAGTAATGGCCGAAGTAAAGGTATTGCCAAAGCGATTGGTTCCCCACTCAGCGATATTGCTATTTGTGCCATCAGAATGTGTTCCGGTAGTGGTGATCACCAGACCATTATTATACGTAAATACGCGCTGCCTGCTTACCTGCCAGGTGCGTGTTGTATTGTCGCCGAATTTAATTGTCATTCCAGAACTTGTAATGGAATGGGTTATGCTGCCAAGGCTGGCCAGGTTCATCAATAAGCCACCGCTTACGTTGGTGATCACGTGCGAGCCATTGATGGTAATACTTTTGTTGTCAATAACCCTGGTAACAACCAGGTTAGTATAATTAACCGTGATGGCTGCACCTGCGTTTTTCCAATGTACACCTGCAGGTATGGTTACTGTTACAGTACCTGTACGGTTGAAATATCCCAGGCAGTCAGCACCGTTATAAGTGATGGTAATTGTTCTGGCGCTTCCAGATGAATCAGCTGTTGCTGTTGCGTTACAAACCAGGTCCTGATTATCCTGTCCGCGAAATGCAAGCGTTCCGGTTGTTTCAAGAAATATGTTTGTTTCATTGGCAACGGCATCCAGTTGACTGGAGAATTGATTTTGGTCGTCAGACTGAACCGATGCTTCTGTATTAAAATCTTTTTCTTTTGAATCAGCCTTTTTACAGGAAACAATGATCAATGCAGAAAGGAGTAAAAGGAGTGATAGACCAGCAAGTTGTTTTTTCATAAAATATAATTTGTTATGGTTAGGCATAGACCGGGCCCTGAACGGAAAGTTTAATGCGGGGTCAGCAGCCTTGTAGTATTCCATTTATTAAAATACCTAACGGCAATATGATCAATCTATTGCCACTATGAAAGCGGGATTTTACGGAGTAAATATCCGATCCAGAATTTTTAAGGCAGACCAGGTGAAGAGTTAGTAATAATTACTAAAGAGAAAGCCATCAGCTGTTAGCTATTAGCAATTAGTCTTGATTCATCAAATATTCATAAATAAATATACAGGTCAGGCATAGAAACTAATAGGCAGCGGCTAATAGTTAAAGGCTTATTTTAATTCCTGCATTTCCTTTTTGTAATCATATTGCAGGTCTTCATGCAACGTATTGATGGCAGCCTGTATTTTTTTGATCTGGTTGTTGTAGAGATTGAGTAGGGCAGTGTTTTTTTGAACGGGAATACCAGCCTCGTTTATTTTTTTACATAAGTAAATCAGCCATTCAATCTCGGCCTGCTTTGATCCGGTGTAGCGTACATGCTTGCCGATGCTGCGGAGTATTTTGCGGATTGTTTTTTTAATAAAATAAAGATGTGAAATATTCATTCCTTCAAACTGTTCATCGATTTCCAGTTTTACGGATGCAATATATCCCGGTTCATCATGGGCTTCATAGAGCAGATAAGTTAAAAGCTCTTTGTTTTCCTTCTTAAATTTTCCTAACCGTAAACATAATTCCACCAGTTCTTTTTGTGAAAGGGTTGATAATTCCTGTTTCAGTTCATGGATCGTTGCTGCTTTCATTAGAGAATTAAAGATTCAAAAGTAAAAATTAAAAAATATCCCGTGAATTTTAACTTTTGACTTTTGAATTTTGAATTTGATATTTGCATTCATTTAAAGAAAATCACCAATAATGAGGATCGCAATTAATGGAATGGGAAGGATTGGCAGGCTATTATTCAGAAAGCTGATCCACCATCCCGGCCTGGAACTGGTTGCAGTGAATGATATTATGCCGGAAGATAATCTGGCCTACCTGATCAAATATGACTCAGTGTACGGAACTTTTCCGGATGATATCTCTTTGAGTAAATCAGTGCTTCATATTAATGAAAAGAAAGTAAATGTGTTCTGCGAAGATCATCCTGCCAAATTACCCTGGAAGGACCTGAAAGTGGATGTGGTACTGGAGTGTTCAGGCAGGTTCAGTAAAAAAGAAGGCGCAACCGAACACCTGAAATCTGGTGCAAAGAAGGTGCTGCTTTCCACTACCGGTTCAACGGATATTCCATTAATGATCTATGGTTTTAATCAGAGTAGTCTTTCTTCTGATACTGATATCATATCACCCGGTGGATGTATGACCAATTGTTCCGTGCATGTACTTTATATTTTGGGCGCAATCGGTATTGCTTCCTCTCAGATCAGCATTCTTCACTCTTATACATCCCGTCAGGAACTGGTAGATGCTTCCCATCCTCAATTCCGTAGAGGCAGAGCAGCTGCTGAATCAATCATACCTGTAGAGATAGATCTCCATCATTCTCTGGAAAGACTGATGCCGGGAGTAAAAGATAAAATTGCAGCAGTATCCATCAGAGTGCCTGTTGCTAATGGGGCAATGGCTGATTTCTCCGTATGCATGAGCAGAGAAACATCAAAAGAAGAGATCAATAATTTATTCCGCAAAGCTGCTGGGGGGGAATACAAAGGGATTTTGAGCTATACAGAAGAGCAACTTGTATCCCTTGATTTTAAAGGCAATCCGCATTCCTGCGTTATAGATGGATCTTTGACCTCTGTAGTTGGTAATCAGCTTAAACTCATTGCCTGGTTTGATAATGAATACGGATTTACCAGCCGGATGATCGACTGGTTACTCTACTGGCGCGATAATTTTAAACTGTAGTAAATCTGTCAATCAGCTCCATTACTTTTAAACCTGTTTCACCAGAACAGGGGTTAGGCTGTTTATCCAGAAAATAATCAACTATCTTTTCAATCATCGGTTGTTGCACATGCTGCAGCGGATCAATTATTATTGATTCAGTTTTACCATTCCGCGTTAATAGAATGGGTTTATGTTCAAAGAAGCTAAAGCTGATCTTTCCTTCTGTTCCAATTATTTCACAACCTTCTTTTTCCATTTCAGGCGCCACATTAAAGCACCAGACCCCTTCAAAAAGCACATTAATTTTGAAAAGAATATTTCCGGCAACAATATCATGGGCCTTATAATGGCTTCCCTGGGTAGTAGCCAATCCGTTTGCTTTGTACGTTTCTCCAAATAAGAAGAGCATCATATCCAATTGATGTGGGGAAAGATCATGAAATAAACCGCCTCCAGCCATAGCCGGATCAACACGCCATGCGCGGCCCGGATCTGCCAGTTCAACTTCGGTCACCGGCTTCTTATAGCATTCAATGCGCGCAAGTAATACCTTCCCGATTGCATGAGAGTCTATCAGTTCTTTAATCCTGATATAGAAAGGTTGTGCCCTGCGGTAATGAGCTACTACCAGTTTTTGATTTAATTCACTGGCGGCCTTTGCCATTCGTTGGGCTGATGCAGCATCCAGCGTCATTGGTTTTTCAACATATACCGGTTTTCCTGCCCTGAATGCAGAAAGGGTGTATTCCTCATGTGAAGAAGGTGGTGTGGCAATATAAATTGCATTTATATCCGGGTCATTGATCAACTCTCTGGCATTATCATACCATCTGGGTACCTTATGTCTTTGTGCATAATCCTTTGCCTTATCCCCATTCCTTCTCATCACTGCCACCAATTTCGAATTATTTACCTTATTAAATGCCGGCCCACTCTTCACTTCTGTAACATCCCCACAACCTATAATTCCCCAGTTAACTATTTGCATTCTTATATTTTTGGCTATAAATTTAAATTTTCCAATCTACATTTAGGGTATGGAATTCTTCGTTGACAGGCAATCCGTGGTGAGAAAGATCTGGGGAAAGAGTGACACTATCCTTTTTATATTCGCAGGTGCTGCTGCTGAATTTGCTTTGAACAGGGCGGTAGACTGGCTGTACTTTACCGGAAGACTCCCTGCTGACCCTATCGGGAGATTATTCTCCACTGTTATGTATGCCCGCCAGATCGTATTCTCTGAAAAAGAAAAGGCACTTCATGCCATAGATAAAATAACTTCCATCCATAAGGGAGTTGAAAAGAACAGGGGAACTCAAATTCCTGACTGGGCCTACAGAGACGTGTTGTTCATGCTTATCCATTATTCTGTTGCATCTTATGAATTGCTGGAAAAAAAATTATCAGATAAGGAGAAGGAAGATGTTTTTGATGTTTTTTACCGGTTGGGCTCCAGAATGAACCTTTCCAAACTGCCAACCAATTATGCATCCTGGAAACAGCAATATCATGAACAGATGAAACAAGATCTCATTAAAAGTGATTTCACAATAGACCTGTTCAAGCAATATAAAAAACACCTGGGGGCATTCCGCTATAAGATCCTGCTGGAGTCTCAAAAGTTGGTGATCCCTGAACAGGTTAGAAAATTGATGGGCTTTAACCGGATCAATTGGGTTTCTCCCCTGCTGGCCTTTTACAAGTTCACCAGACTCATACACCTGAATGAGCTATTCA
>CAMLGP010000263.1 GCA_946479535.1 uncultured Bacteroidota bacterium | reverse complement strand
TTCCATAAACAAGATCAATGGTGGCAGATTCTCTTGGTTTAATATGGATGCGGTAACGGATAGCCATTACAGGATCAAGCACTGAACCTTCCCTGCCTGAAAGAAGCCTGTCTTCCATTGCCCTGGGATTTTGCAGCGTTCTCCCTCTTCCAATAAACTGCATGCGGTCTGTTTCATAAGATACTTCTTCCACTTCGCCGCCATTAACATGCATCAGGTGAAACATCCACGGCGGCACTTCTTCTTCTGAACGTGGACGCCTTGTACAACAGATCGTATTGTTTTCCCTGATTACTTTGGTTTGAACAAAGAGATTGCTGAATGCAGGATGCGCTTCATCGGAAGCCTGGGTAGCCATCACCACCTCCGCATAGCTTGTAATTTCCAGTACTTTTATTGATAATGTTTTATTAGTGATCTTAATCCTTCTTAATTCAGTGTCATCCTCTGGGGATATAACAATTTCTGTTTTCGTTTCTATGCCAAAATCATTTCTTCTGAATTCAACATGTCCCTGTGAAAAAGTGACCTGGTAGTTTTTTGCAGCTTGTAAAGTTGGCTGGTAAGTATTGGACCAGAACTTTCCGCTATTCACATCTTTAATGTAACAGAAGATCCCAAGATCATCTTTGGTTCCGTCTTCCCGCCAGCGTGTTACAGCTAGATTTTTCCATCGGCTGTATCCACCACCGGAATTGCTTATCATTACCTGGTAATGGCCATTGCTCAGCAATTGTATCTCCGGCAATTTTGTATTTGGTGTATTGATGCTTCTTACCTCCACATCGTTAGGGGTCATCTCAGTTTCAAATATGTCGGAGGTGTGTGCATAGAAAACTGTTGTTCTTGGTATACGTTCCTGCAAAAGCAGAAGGGTGGCATTGAAACGGAGTTCTGATTCAAACCTTTTCTGCATCGGCTTGCCCAGTAATACATAAGCTAATGAAAGGAATCCCATTCCCTGGTGGTGCACCATATAGGAACGCACAATACTATAGGTACTTCCCCGCGGAACACGGCCGGGTGTATAATCAATCGCCTCATAAAAACCGTATTCGCCGGCGAAGCCCTGGTTCAACTGGAGTTGCAGATTATTACATGCTTTCAGGGGAGAAACCATCAGCGCCAGCATGGAGGCATAGGGAGCAATTACCAGATTCTCTTCAAGACCTCGCTTTAATCCTAACCCCGGTACACCAAATGCACGATACTGATAATTAAGATTGGCATCAACTAAGTTATAGCCTGATTCTGAAAGGCCCCAGGGCACCTCACGTTGCGCGCCATATTCTATCTGCCGGTTCACTGAGGCTAAATTAGTCTGATGCAGCAAGGTGTTTTCGTAAGAGGGCATTACCAGCTCTGGCATAAGGTATTCAAACATGGAGCCGCTCCAGGAAAGTAATATCGGGTCTCCGCCGGAATTGGTTAACAACCGTCCTAATGCAAACCAGCTTTCCTGTGGCAATTTCCCCTGCGCTATGGCTACAAAAATTCCCAGCCTGGCCTCGGAAGCCAGCAGATCATAATAACTGTTATCCTTTCTTTGCTCTTCAACATTATAACCGATCCTTAAAAGACTGGTTGATTTTTCATATAGGAAATCATAATCCACTTCACTTAGCTCTTCGCATCGCTGCGCTAATTGATCTGAAAAGTTAATTTCCTCATCAGCTATTGTTATTGCTTTTAGAATGCATGTTCGGGTTTGCGTCAGCCATTCCCTGGTTGATGGATCTTTTTCGGTTTGCTGGTAGGAATCAATTGCTTTCAGATATGATCCTGACCGATGGCAGATGTCATACAATGTGGGAATTTCTTCCAGCGAATGGAGTGCTGTAAGATTTGGAGGTACAGGTAACAGATCAATCCATGGCACAATGGTAAAAAGATCATCCCGCAGGCCCTGAACCTGCTGCAATAAATTTAATGACCATTTTTTATACCCGGGTTCTTCTTTGGCCTCAGTCAGTGTTAATTCTTTAGCTAAAGAATGCAGTTCATTCAACTGTGTTTTTACCGGGCTTAAAGAATTGCTTTTTTCTTCCAGTCCTTTTTGCAAAATTTCCAGTATCCTTTCCAGGCGCTTTCCATCCTTTCCCTTTATATGATCCTGTATGATCTTTACGGCAGATACAAGCCCTTCATAATTTCTTGTAGAAAAAGCAGGATCATTAATATGTGCTAATATGCCCTGTCTCAAAGTTAGCAGATGCGCAACAAGGTTGCCACTATCTACAGTTGATACATATTTCGGATGAAGTGGTAGTAAAGTAAGGTTGTCATACCAGTTATAAAAATGGCCGGAATACCGCTCAAGCCTGAGCATGGTTTGAATGGTGTTGTTACACCTTTCCAGCATTTCTCTTCCGCTTATATATCCAAAATCATGTGCCGCAAGGTTGGCCAGCAGGGACAGGCCCATATTGGTAGGGGAAGTGCGATGCGCTACAACGGGGCCGGGTTCTTCCTGGAAATTATCCGGAGGTAACCAGTTTGATTCCGCATTCACGAATTGTTCAAAAAAGTGCCAGGTTTTTCTGGCCAGTTTGTGAAGGAACAACTGCTGAGTTTCGGAAAGGTTCGGTTTTCTTTCTGGTTCCTTTTTACTCAAATACCACGCAATGGCCGGTGCAAACACCCATAACAAAAGTATTGGGCCGGCAATATATAGCGCTGCCGCATCAAAGTAGGCCAGAAGCGGTGTGATGACAATACTTAAAAACGGTGTGAACCACATTGCTGCGTAAGAAGATACCAGCCTATTGCTGGAAACCTGGGATACTGCAGATGGCGTCCACTGCAATAATTTTTTGTGTGAGAAGATCATCCGCCAGTTTGTGCGCGCAATAGCGTCCAGGTTCTTATAGGCCTCATAAGGCAAAACGGCCAAACCGAAGATAAAACGGATTAAAAAATTGCGTATGGAAATTCCTACTTCAATAAAATGTGCAGTTACAGAAATATCTTCAGGTTTATTGATCAGTTGCCAGGCAGCGGCAGTCATTAAGGGAAGCAATATAATAACGGTAACTACTGCCGTCCAGAACCAGGTAAACGGAAGTATGAACCATCCCATTAAAAGGAGAGCAGTTAAGGCAAGCGGTGTTACACTTCTGCGGAGGTTATCAAATATTTTCCACCTGGATAATCCCGATAACCTGTTTTTGATCAAACGCCCTTTGCTATCAGGAACAAAAGGAAGCATCCATGCCCCAATTTGCCAATCCCCTCTGATCCATCGATGGTGCCTCTTTACATCTGCCTGGTATTGTGATGGAGGTTCTTCATACAAATGCACATCACTTAATAATCCGGAACGTACATAACATCCTTCCAGCAGGTCATGACTTAATATGCGGTTCTTCGGGAACCTGTCATCCAGGGCCTGTTCAAAAACATCAACGTCATAAATTCCTTTTCCAATAAATGAACCTTCCCCAAAAAGATCCTGGTATACATCTGAAGAAACTTTTGTGTACGGATCAATGCCTGATAAATTGCCCTGTATTCTCAAGTACAATGAACCGGGAGTTTTTGGAATACTGGATTCTACACGGGGCTGTAATATGCCATATCCCGCCACCACTCTTTTTTTATTTGCATCATAAACAGGGTGATTCAATGGGTGTGCCATTGTTGCTATAAACTTCCAGACAGATTCCCTTGGCAATTGGGTGTCTGAATCAAGCGTAATAACATATTTTATATTGGTCAATATTTCCTGGTCACCTATAACAATTGAAAAATCATTTTGACGGCGTTCTCTCAGGAATGCATTTAGTGCAGATAATTTTCCTCTTTTGCGTTCATATCCCATCCATTTCTTTTCAGCCGGATTCCATTTCCTGGGCCTATGAAAGAGATAAAAGATATTAGGCCCGGAATCTTTGTATTTTTCGTTTAACCCGGTTATTCTTTTCTTCACTAATGCTATCAGTGCATCATCCTGTGGCGTTGTTTCGGTATTGGCATCCAGGAAGTCCGACAATAAACCAAAATGCAGGTTCTCTTCCCTGTTAGCCAGAAATCGTATCTCCAATCCCTCAATCAATTCTTCGATATACAACTCATCTGAAAGTATGGTTGGAATAATAACAAGGCTGCGGTATTCAGTAGGAATGCCATGGGAATAGTCCATCCTGGCCAGCAATTGTGGTTTTACTAATATGGTAGAGATCCAGTTTACCAGTGAAACAGATAATTGAAGACATCCTAAAAAAGAAAGAATTCCTGTAAGGGTTAAAATTCTCCAGTCGTAATTAATTGCGATATAAAATAATCCCCCGGCAAATGCAGCGGCCAGTAAAAAGATAGAAAGAATGTAAAGGGTTACAGGTCTTTTGCCAGCAAGGCGACTAATCTTTTCTCCCAGGGTATAACGCATATTGCAGGCACGCTCCAGTTCTATCCGGCCCTTATCAATTAAATAATAGCCAACATGCTCCTTTCTTTTTGGTGCGGCATCTTTGATTTTTTCCTGTTGTGCTAATTCAATTGCTTTTTGGGCGATCTCAGTTTCAGACAGCACAGATGATTTTGCAATTCTTTCCACTACGTGGCGATAATGGTCTCTTGTAGAGAAATCCATTAATGGATAGGTACCTGTTTTGTCCTGTCGCAGTACATGCTCCACACTACTTAGCGTTTCAACAAACTCTTTCCAGTCTGTTGAAACAAGGAAGCGTAAGGTACCAATGCTGTTACGGACCGATACCTGGTCCATCGCCTGCCTTTGATTTTCCTGTGATACAAGATCATTACTGCTGTTTCCCA
Source organism: uncultured Bacteroidota bacterium (assembly GCA_946479535.1). Next base: position 540 of record CAMLGP010000263.1, on the reverse strand, counting down.
AAGCAGTCAATTGCTGCTCCACCCAGTTAAGTGGTAATGCAAGCGCGGGTCCACTGCCCTGTAATTTGCGGGTAAAGCAGGCTACGAAATGACTGTCCAGTACGGGCTTTGAACGGGCCATATCGGCTATTACCAGGATCAGGTCCTGGGGTTTGTCTTTTACGGTAGTGATCATTTTATCAGCCCAATGATCTGCCAGGTTATGATCAATTACATCCAGTGCTATTTTACCAGCGATCCTGCGAAGGTTTTCAATCACTGCCAGTCGTAGCATGATGGGTATGGCCCATAATTCTCCAAGTGTAAGAATTGATTCAGTCTGGTAATTGGCAACAAAGCTGGTTAAACTGTTTACATCAACCCTGCCATCACTATGAGCTATTACTTCCAATACAAGATCATATACGCGTGGCATTCCGGCAGACATACCTTCCGCCAGAGAGGGGAGAGCTTCACTATATCCTTTAGGCAGGTGTTTTCTTGCGGTAACCACCTGTTCTTCTATCATCTGCGGGATCTCTCTCCATTCGTATTGCTGGT
>CAMLGP010000262.1 GCA_946479535.1 uncultured Bacteroidota bacterium | reverse complement strand
TTTTTTTGTTCTGCTCCCTCTTTTGCCCATCCTTATCAATTTCCTGCATAGCGCTAACCTTTTCAATGAATTTATTTTTATCAGGCCGGTTTTATGGCTTTACCTCATTTATACAGGGCTGGCAATAACGATCTATCTTTTATTACACAAAGTTTTTCGTTTCAGCTCCAGACAGGCAGCCGTAGCAGGCAGTCTCATTATTCTGTTTTTTATGCTGGGAGGAAGTATTGAAGGCTACCTGATCAAACAAAAAGCATTTTCATTCTTTGGAAAATGGATTGTTCTTTTTGGAATAGGACTGGTTCTCCTCGGCAGCATGGCCATCTATTATAAAAAAAGAAATCCTCCTGCTGTCATAATTTCCCAATACCTGCTTTCTTTATTTGCCATTATAATCCTTTATGAAGGAATCAAATTTGCATGGGCGGTATATAATGGGAGAACCCTGTTTGCAGTGGTCCGCAAAATGACAAAACCAGTACTTGACAACAGGAATATCGCTCTTGCTGAAACGCCAGACATCCACTATATTATTTTCGACAGTTATACTAATGGAAGAGCACTAAAAAAATACTGGAATTACGATAACCCGATCTATAGTTATTTATCCGGAAAAGGTTTTTATACCGTTGACTCTGCTATCAGTAATTATAATATGACCTCCTTCTCACTGGGCTCAGTTTTTAATCTGCAATACCTGGAAACCGCTGATTATTACCTGGAACGTAATAATGACAATTGGTACCTGGGTCTGGGAGTCTACCAGCATAATCAACTCTTTCGTTTTCTTAAAGCACATAACTACCAGTTAAATATTTTCTCCCTGCTGGAAGATACCAGGCAGGTTGCGGGCCTGGGAAATTTTGCACCGGATGAACCAGCTACCTGGCTTCGAAAACAAACGCTGGAAAAGTTTTTTTTGGATCCCTGGGTATCCAACAAATTCAAACAGGTCTTCACCGGGAAAAACAACTTGCCCGATCCGGTTGTCCGCAGTCTTCAATTTTATGCAGACTTCAACAGGAAAGCAATAGAGCATATCCATTCGCTTTGCGAACAGAATTCAAAACCGGGAACAGCCCCTGTATTTAGTTTCACGCACTTTGTGATCCCTCATTCCCCGTATGTTTTTGACGAATCCGGTAATACCAACTTTTCTTCCGCGCCTCCGGCTTCTGATATGCAAGGATACCTCAATCAGATCAAATATGCCAATACGCTTATCAGGGAGATCACCGAATGCTTTTTAAAAGACAGCACCCGCAAAAAGGTCATTATCCTGCAGGGAGATCATGGGTACCGTGAATATCCACGCTCCTACCAAAAAGACGAATACGAAGCTTTATCAGCATTGTATTTCTATAATAAGGATTATACAGGCCTCAATAAAAACCTGAGCCACGTAAACACCTTCAGAGTGCTTTTTAATAACGTATTTCACGACAGCCTGCCACTTCTGAAGGATAGCATCGTATTATGGAAAAGAAAAAGCCTGAACCCCTAAGGCCTTTGTAAATCGTAAAATCACGCAGGAAAAACTACGATCAACAATTGTGGTTACTACGTTCAATTAATCGCCAATCTTTAGCATCTTTATACCTGTTACTCAGGCCAAACAGGCCTTTCAAATAAATTTGTTTCGGGGTTTGGTAAAATTTAACCATTCGCCTAAGCCCGAAACCAATATCCAATAATAAAACCAGTATCTATGAAGCCTGCGACTTTAAAGTCGTACTACCCTTCTCTTGACGGGCTACGTGGGATTGCCATTCTACTGGTTCTGTTTCATCATACTTTTGATTTCATTCCTTTTGCCCAATTTGCTTATGTTGGTGTGGATCTCTTCTTTGTCCTTTCTGGTTTCCTGATCACGGATATCCTCTTACGGACAAGAGATAACAAGAATTTTCTTCAGAACTTTTTCATTCGCCGCGTACTTAGAATATTCCCTCTGTATTACGTAATGCTGCTGTTGTTCTTTCTATTTGTTCCATTCGTTTCACAACTGCATGAACAATACAAATATTACCATGACAACCAGGGAATGGCATGGTTCCACCTGATCAACTGGCTATATATTTTTAATGAGCGGCCTACTGATTCAATGCTATTCGGTCATTTCTGGTCACTCTCTGTTGAGGAGCAATTTTATCTGTTGTGGCCATTACTGGTACTGCTTTGCCGCAACCTGCAAAAACTGAAAATTGTTATTTACATCATCCTTGTTATTGGCATTGGCGCGCGATTTGGCACCTGGCTATACTGGGGTGGCAACTATACTGGGTTCAGTTTTCAATATATGACACGGTTTGACGGGCTATGCATGGGCAGCCTTATTGCCATCTGGAAATTCAGTAACCAGGGAAATCTCGCCAAAAAATTCCTGTACTTTCTCTTCACCATCCTTTCAATTCACGGATGCCTTTTCCTCCTGTCAAGAACAGTATTCATCGGCCTTCCGCATTTTATCCTTCTCGGTTATACCGGTATTGCTGCGATTTTTGGGCTGATTGTATTATCAGCCACTTCCAAAACCCTCAATATTGGAAAGCCTGTTCTCGAGAACAGGCTGCTTAAATACCTTGGCAAGATCTCTTATGGCTTGTATGTTTTTCACTGGCCTGTATTTATTTTATTACGCTTCTCTTTACAGGACACCCTTCTCAGAAATGGCCTGTCCCTAACTGTGGCGCAGCTTATTATTGCCATTACTACCCTGTTTATGGCCACACTGATCAGCATTCTTAGCTACCATATCTTTGAAAAAAGAATACTTGCGCTCAAGGATACGATGACCGAAAACGGCTATTTCAGCAAACTGCGTCAAAAGCTGCTTCTGCTGATGCGTCCGGCTTCTGCCAAATAATTTTTCCCAGCACCTATCTTTGCCTGAATGAACAGAACAGGTATTAATTTTTTTGCCAGGCACGGCCATTTTTTTGCGCTCGGCATTTCCTGGTTGCTTGTTCAATCCATTCTTTTCTATCAATATGGCATCCATACTGAAATGGAGGCCTCGAAATATATTCATGAAGCCACTCTCTTATTAAACGAAGGCAGAGTAAGCAGTTCCAATTACTGGCTTTACAGTAGCCAGATACTTCTGATAGCAGCTGCCATAAAATTCAACACAGGGTACTTTGTTGTATACCTGGTCCATTTACTTTTTAATGCGCTGGCAACCGCAGCATTTTACCGAATGCTGGTAAAACTGAACAGACGGCCAGCAGCATTTATTCTTACACTCTTATTGATCGTATGTATCCCTTTGCAAACTTTTAATTCTTTCCTACAAACCGAATCCCTGTTTTACAGCTTTACCATTCTTTACAGCTGTTATGTTCTGGGTTTACAACGATTGACCTTAAAAAATTCTGTAGTTATATTTTTATTCCTGGTATTGATCTGCTTTACACGGCCAACTGGTCTTCTGTTTGTTCCAGGTACCTTCCTTTACCTTTTCTTTAAATACACAAGAGGCCTATCAACCATTGTCAAACTTGGTGTTACGGTTGCAGGGACTGTTATATTCCTGTTTGCTCTGAATACTGCCCTTGGAAGCGGTGGTGAACTGGATTTCATGCTTCCCTATAGGGATGAACGTATTATTTGCGGGGTACCTACACTGACCCAGTTCCGTGATATAGAAATCTCAGATAATCCCAATTCCATTTCCGGGTTGCTGTATTACATATCCCATAATACGGCACAGTTCACCAGGCTTGCCTGGTGGAGAACAAAGGCTTTCTTTGGAATAACCAGGCAATATTATAGCAAAGGGCATAACCTATACTTATACCTATACTTCTTTCCTTTATATATTCTTGCACTTCTGTCTCTTGGAAAATGGATAAGAATAAACAGGTATATTCCTCTTTATTGCCTGTCGGTAATCCTGATCACCTGGCTAACAGTGATCCTGACATGTGATGATTGGCACAATCGCTGGTTTTTGAGCGTTGTTCCTTACATTTATATCTTATCCGCGCCCATGGTACAGGCAATTATGGAAAAACTAACCTCCAATGACAGCAAACGAAGTTTTTAGACCGGGACTATTCAATGAGGACTATTCTTCCCAGCTTATTTCGCAATTCTGTTCCAATAATCCAGTTCGCCATTTGGTGATCGATAATTTACTTCAGCCCACTCTTGCTAATACCATTTTTGAGAATTTCCCTCCAATGAAGGAGATGAATACTCACTATAAAGGAATAAATGAAAAAAAGGCCGAGCATTCTGACCTGGAAAAACTGCATGCCTCATTCCAGCAATTGCATGTTGCCCTTGGATCACCGGAATTTATTCAATGGCTGGAGAGGATCACCGGCATCAATTGCTTATCAACTATTGAGGACAGGCTGGGATATGGATTACACCAGGGTGCCAATGGCAGTTTTCTGGATATTCATATTGATTACAATTTGCATCCAATAAAGAAAATGTTCAGAAAATTGAATTTTATTCTCTTCTTCAATAAACAATGGGAAAATGATTGGGGTGGGCACCTTGAACTATGGGACAAGGACGTCAAAAACTGTATTCAAAGCATTGCACCTGTTTTTAATCGCTGCGTAATTTTTGAATGCTCGGAGATATCCTATCATGGTTACAGCAGGATCTCGGTCCCCGAGGGTGTTACTAGAAAATCCTGTTACCAATATTATTTTATTCCCGTTACCGAGAATGTATCTTTCCATGACACCATGTTCAAGTCACGGCCCAAAGAACCGCTTGTTAAAAAACTGGTCACTCATGTTAAGGAGTTTGCAAAGAATTCCGGAAAGAAGGTGCTAATGAGACTAGGCTGGGAAAAATATCTGAAATAAAAATGGTCCCACGCTTTGGCGTGGGACCATTTTTATTGGATATAAGTTTTTACCTCATCAGGTACATCTTGCCATACCCGTTATTAAAGAACTTGTCTGTATTATCCGGGTTGGTTATATCTGTTGATTTGTATTTATCCAGTGATTTGCCATTCAGGTTTGTGATCACCCGGTAGAGATAAATACCATTAGCCAGTTTCTGACCATACTGATCAGTACCATTCCATTTGAATTCGGTGATATTTCTACCTATATGGATCGGACCTAATTCATCTTTGGTGATCTCTCTAACCACCTTCCCTGTAATTGTCAGGATCTGGATCCGCAGGTTTTGAGGCACCTGGCTACCCGTAAGGGTAAAGACAAAAGCGGTTGAGGTAGTGAACGGATTTGGATAGTTCAGCATATTTGAGATCATGGGCTTGTTGATCACGCGGAAATTGACACGATACCCAACTACACCGGCACTGTTACCACTGCGATCCTGACCCGTAACGATCAACTCATAATCTCCATCCTTCAGGAATAAAGGAT
>CAMLGP010000261.1 GCA_946479535.1 uncultured Bacteroidota bacterium | reverse complement strand
GGAATTGTTCGTCGTTTTCCCGATGCTGATACACCAACTGATCAGATGTATGATCTGCCTGATCCTGGTGCAAAGGATAAGGAAGCAATATATTCTATTAATTATCTTAAAACCGCTGCAGGCAAATGAGGAGGCAGGTAATCATATTACTGGCTGCCCTTAGCCTGACAGGTAGGGGATTTTGCCAGAATAATAAACCGCTAGTATTGAAGCCTGCTTCATTCAAACATTATGTTGATTACTTCAACACAATGGAGGATGAAAATATAAAGCAGGCTATTCCAAATGACAGCGCCTGGCAATGGATGCAAAAGAATATACCACTGTTTGAATGCCCCCAACAAAATTTTGAGGAGATATTCTATTATCGCTGGTGGACCATCCGGAAACATATAAAGAAAACAGAGAAGGGGTTTGTGTTTACTGAATTTCTGATCCAGCGGAATTATGCTGATAAATACAATATGATCAGCAGCGCTCTTGGTCATCATATCTATGAAGGCCGCTGGTTACATGACCAGCGTTACGTGGATAATAATATATTGGTATGGTTCAGAGGCAATGATGGTAAACCGATGAATAAACTTCGTGCCTACAGTAGCTGGGCAAGTGATGCCATCTATAACCGGTACCTTGTCAATAACAATGCTGCCTTTGTTGTAAATCTTCTGCCAGACCTTGAGGCAGACTATGCAGGTTGGGAACATGATAAAAAATTGCCCAGCGGATTATTCTGGCAATATGATGTGCGGGATGCGATGGAAGAAACCATAAGCGGTGGAAGAAGAGAGAAAAATGCAAGACCCTCCATCAATGGATATATGTATGGTAATGCGAAAGCAATTGCATCCATTGCCAGCCTGGCACATCAACCTCAAACAGCTGCATTGTATGAGCGGAAGGCTGATAGTATCAAGCAGCTTACGCAGGCAAGGCTTTGGAATAATAATCATCGCTTTTTTGAAACAATAAAGGAAGCGGACACAAGTGCCAATGTAAAAGAAGAAATAGGATTTATTCCCTGGTATTTTAATATGCCTGATGAAAAGTATGATGTGGCCTGGGCAAGCCTGGCAGATACCAAACAATTCTGTGCTCCATTTGGAATTACTACAGCCGACAGAAGTCATCCTCAATTCCGCATGCACGGGTGCTGTAATTGTGAATGGGATGGAGCCGTTTGGCCGTTTGCCACTTCGCAGACGTTGACAGCGATGGCAAACCTTATGAATAATTACCAGCAAAAAACAGTAACTGACAGCCTGTATTTTGATTTACTGGAAACTTATGTAGAATCACAATACTATCGTGGCCGTCCTTATGTAGGAGAGTACCTGGATGAGAAAACCGGATACTGGCTGAAAGGTGATCAGGAAAGAAGCCGGTATTATAATCATTCTACTTTTAATGACCTGTTGATCACGGGACTGGTTGGTTTGAGGCCGAGAGCAGATAATATTGTAGAAGTAAATCCTTTGCTGCCGGCCAATAAATGGGACTGGTTTTGCCTGGACAATCTATTGTATCACGGAAAGATCCTCACTATAATCTGGGATAGATCCGGCCAGAAATATAAAAAAGGAAAAGGCCTGAGTGTTTGGGCTAATGGTAAATTATTGAAGAGAGCAGAAGGATTGAGTAAAATTGAAGCAAGCCTTTAAGTAAAAATGAAAAGCCGCAAGGCCCTGGAATATATCTGCGGGAAAAGAATAGCATTCCTGTGTTTTGTCCTGTTCTTTATCATAAAGGATCAGGGACAGGTTTCTGCGCAATCAACCGAAAAATTATATCTCTCAGGTACCGGCAATGATAATACTGTTGCCTGGGAGTTTTATTGTACGGGTGGAATGAATGCAGGGAAATGGACCACTATTCCTGTCCCCTCCTGTTGGGAATTGCAGGGATTTGGCAAATATGATTATGGGTTTGCGAAAGACAGTGTGCGGGGCAGGGAGGAGGGAATGTATAAATACCGTTTTCACGTACCGGGGCAATGGAAGAATAAGCGGGTAAATATTGTGTTTGAAGGTTCAATGACGGACACTGAAGTAAAGATCAATGGTCAGCGTGCGGGAGAAACGCATCGGGGCGCTTTTTACGCTTTTAAATATGATATATCAAGGCTTCTCAAATTTGGAGCGGAGAACTTACTGGAGGTTACAGTAGCCAAACATTCATCAGATGCAAGCGTGAATGCAGCGGAGCGAAGCGGGGATTTCTGGATATTCGGAGGGATATTCAGACCGGTATGGCTGGAAGCATTACCTGTGAATCATATTGAAAGAGTAGCTATTGATGCGAATGCTGATGGCACATTTAAGAGCAGGGTATTTATAAAAGGGCAAAATATAACGGGGGTTGGAGTTAGAATATTGGACAATCAGGGAAGATTGGTGAATAAGACGCTGCAATCCAGAGTGAAGGAAGGTGATTCTGCTTTACTGGTACAAACCAGTGTAACCAAACCAGCCCTATGGACTCCGGAAACTCCTACTCTCTATACAGCGGAATTTCTACTGATGAGTGGAAATGTGTCCCTGCATAAAGTTGAACAGAAATTTGGTTTTCGCACAGTCCAGGTTAAAAAGAGTGACGGGATATATGTAAATGGCGTGAAAGTAAAGATGAAAGGAGTGAACCGCCATTCTTTCTGGCCAACAAGTGGAAGAACAACCAGTAAAAAAATAAGTATTGATGATGTGTTGCTGATGAAGGATATGAATATGAATGCGGTGAGGATGAGTCATTATCCTCCGGATGAACATTTTCTGGATGTATGTGATTCACTGGGACTTTTTGTGATGGATGAGCTGGCAGGTTGGCATGGGCATTATTCAACCAGCACCGGAACCAAACTGCTGAAAGAAATGATTGCTCATGATGTGAATCATCCTTCTATTGTGATCTGGTCAAATGGCAATGAGGGTGGGCATAACCTGGAGCTTGATCCACTTTTTAATCAGTTGGATATTCAGCAACGTGTGGTGGTGCATCCCTGGCAATTATTTGGTGGGATTGAAACACAGCATTATCGGCAGTATGATTATGGCATTGGGAATTATGATCACGGGCATGATATTATTCTTCCCACGGAATTTCTTCACGGATGGTATGATGGCGGACATGGGGCAGGCCTGGAAGATTATTGGGAAATGATGTGGAGCAAGCCATTATATGCAGGCGGATTTCTCTGGGATTTTGCAGACCAGGCTGTGGTCAGGCGTGATTTGAATGATTCGCTGGATACAGATAAGGCTCGCGGAGCAGATGGTATTATGGGGCCCTATCATCAAAAGGAAGGAAGTTATTATGCCATTAAAGAGATATGGAGCCCTGTGCATTTTGAGGAAAAGGAAATTACGGCAGAATTTGATGGATCATTACAGTTAGAAAACCGGTACCATTTTACAAATATTAATCAATGCAGATTCAGTTATGAATTGAAAGCATGGGACTCAAAATTACCTGTGTTAAATGGCACCATACCTTCACCAGATATCAGGCCATTGGGTAAAGGAGCAATAAAAATTAATCTTCCAAAGGAATGGCTTAACTATTACGTATTAAATGTAACGGTTAAAGATAAATTTAACCGTGAGGTGTTGACTAAAAGCTTCCCAATAGTTAAAGCCTCATCTTTTCCGAATATTATCCTGAAATATCAGTCCGGGATTTCAAATCTAAAACCTGCATTATCAGAAACAGACAGTCTTTTTATTATAGCCACAGAAAAGAATAAGATCTCGATTAATAAACGGACCGGAATGCTTACTTCGGTGGAGGTGGCGAACAAATCAATTCCCTTTAATAACGGACCAGTAATACAGGAAGGGCTCAATAATTTTTCCGGATTCACTGCCTCGAAAGTTGGGGATGATATAATAATTAGTTCCAGGTTTGACGGGAAATCATCATTTAACACGCTTAAGTGGACCTATTATTCTACCGGGTACTTAAAAATGGAAGTAAATTATTTCCCTGCTGAATTTTATTCTTCCATGGTAGGAGTAAATTTCTCATTTCCGGAAACTATGATAAAAGAGGTGGAATATCTGGGATATGGACCTTATCGTGTGTGGAAGAACAGGATGAAGGGTAACCAGTTCGGCGTTTGGAAAAAGCCTTATAATTCAACTGAGACAGGAGAATATCCCTGGGTTTATCCTGAATTCAAAGGATATCATGCCAATATGTATTGGTGCCGGTTCTTTTTAAAGGATGGTCGTTCTTTTATGGTATCAACTGAAACCAATGATGTATTTCTGCGGCTTTTTACTCCAGCGTGGAAAACAGATCAATGGCATAATTACGAAACGCTGTTTCCAGGCGGTGATATTTCATTTATGCAGGGAATTCCCGCTATCGGTACCAAAAGTCAGACAAAGGAATCAACTGGACCCATGGGAATGAAGTATAGTTTTTACGATTATGAGAAAGACCCGGCAAGAGCCCTGAAATTGGTGCTTGTATTTGATTTTGAGTAAAGCAAATTTATGAAACGACTTTTTATATTAACTGGCTTCTTCCTGTTACTGCAATGCCTGCAGGCGCAGCCAGTATTTGTAAACCATTTGCGGTGTGAGCAGTTGGATAATCCATTAGGGATTGATGTAAGATCACCCAGGCTTAGCTGGCAGATTGTATCCAGGATAAATGATACAAAACAAACAGCGTATCATATCCTCGTAGCCTCTTCAAAAGAATTACTGGATAAAAACGAAGGAGATATCTGGAATCCGGGAAAGGTCAATTCATCCTCGTCCATAATGGTGCCCTATAAAGGCAGATCATTAACGAGTAAAGGCAGGTATTTCTGGAAAGTAAAGATTTATACCAATAAGGGAGAAACAGCCTGGAGTGAGCCTGCATATTGGAGTATGGGATTGCTGAATAAACCTGACTGGAAGGCTAAATGGATCGGTTATGATAAGGCAGCTCCCTGGGATAGCGTTACTCAATGGTCCAGATTATCGGCCCGGTACCTGCGTAAAGAGTTTCAATCGCCTGGACCGATTAAGAGAGCAACAGTATTTATAGTCGGGCTCGGATTATATGAACTCTTTATTAATGGCAAAAAAGTTTCCGGCTCCGGGCTTGGACCCGCTCCAACTGATTATCGTAAATCGGTCTTGTATAATACTTATGATGTAACCTCAAATATCATCAATGGTGCGAATGCCATTGCAACGGTTCTCGGTAATGGAAGGTATTTCACCATGCGGCAGGATTATAAGCCTAAAAAGATTAACACCTTTGGCTATCCCAAGCTGCTATTGCAGTTAGAGATCGAATATACCAATGGAACAAAGAAGCTGGTTACGAGTGATGAAACCTGGAAATTGAATACTGATGGGCCTATCCGTACTAAT
>CAMLGP010000260.1 GCA_946479535.1 uncultured Bacteroidota bacterium | reverse complement strand
ATGCAAGAGTAGGCTATTATAAAATTCAGAACGACAGGCAGGGGGCCAACCTGGTAAGCACTACGCATTTTCGCCAGTTAGGCAAGAGTTATCTGCACACCGTTACCATTTCATTGAATGGTGGCATTGTCCGCAATAACCTGAATGTGGTGCTGGAAGCAGAACATTGCGAATCGCATTTATATGGTTTGTACTTCATGGGTGGAGATAGCCATATCGATAACCACACTATTGTTGACAATGTAATGCCTAATTGCTTCAGCAATGAACTATATAAAGGAGTGATGAGTGGAAAGGCAGCTGGTGTTTTCAATGGAAAGATCTTTGTAAGAAAGGATGCCCAGAAAACAAATGCTTACCAATCCAATAAGAATATTCTTTTATCGGCTAATGCAAGCGTGAATACAAAGCCTCAGCTGGAAATATTTGCTGATGATGTAAAATGCTCTCATGGTTGTACCATAGGTCAGCTGGATGAAGATGCGCTATTCTATCTGCAATCAAGGGGTGTTCCAGCTCCAATAGCCCAATCACTGCTGGTTCGTGCTTTTGCTACGGATATCCTTGAGCATATTACGCCAAAGGCTATCCACGACTATGTTGAACAACTTATTTCCCAAAAACTGGAATATGAAGTAGCATGATTAAATCCGCAACCATACCCGATACGCTGGATGTAGAAGCCATACGCCGTCAGTTTCCTGTGCTCAACAGGGAAGTGAAAGGAAAAAGGCTGGTGTATTTTGATAATGCGGCTACTTCCCAGAAGCCCCAGGCCATGATAGATAGTCTGGTTGATTATTATTCAAATTATAACGCCAATATTCACCGTGGCATTCATACCCTGGCAGAGGAAGCTACTGCAGCTTTTGAAGCCACCAGGGATGCCTGTAAGGAATTGATCAATGCATCCTCAAGGGAAGAGGTGATTTTCACCAGGGGTACTACAGATGGCATTAACCTGGTAGCTTATACCTGGGGTAGAAAAAACCTCGGCAACGGGGATGAGGTTATCATCACTGCAATGGAACATCATTCCAATATTGTTCCCTGGCAAATAGTGTGTGAAGAGAAGGGTGCAGTATTGAAAGTAATTCCCATTGATGACAATGGAGAATTATTAATGGATGAATATAAAAACCTTTTATCTCCAAAGACTAAAATAGTTTCTGCAGTGCATGTTTCCAATGCGCTCGGAACTGTTAACCCGGTTAAAGCCATCATTGATGCGGCGCATCAGGCAGGAGCATTGGTATTGATAGATGGTGCGCAATCAACCGTTCATCTGGATATTGATGTACAGGCATTGGATTGTGATTTCTTTGCTTTTTCTGCCCATAAATTGTATGGACCAACCGGTATAGGTGTTTTGTATGGTAAAAAGGATATCCTCAATGCCATGCCACCCTTCCAGGGCGGTGGTGAGATGATCAAAGAGGTCACATTTGAGAAAACTACCTATAATGATCTGCCTTATAAATTTGAAGCGGGTACTCCCAATATTGCAGATACCATTGCTTTTGGCGCTTCGTTGAAATTTTGGGCTGATACCGGAAAAGAAAAGGTTCGCCGGCACGAGCAGGAAATTCTGGCGTACGCTACAGAGCAACTACAGCAGATCCCCGGTTTACGAATTATTGGACGTGCACACGAAAAGATCAGCCTTGTTTCTTTTGTAATTGACGGAATACATCCACAGGATATCGGGATATTATTAGATAACAGGGGTATTGCAGTAAGAACTGGTCACCACTGTGTTGAGCCGGTAATGGTTCGTTTCTGCATTCCCGGTACTGTAAGAGCTTCTTTTGCGATGTATAATACGAAGGAAGAAGTGGATGAAATGATAACTGGTTTGCACAAGGCTATAAAGTTATTAAAGTAGGAATGGAAGAAAATAAGACAATACAACAGGTAGAGGAGGAGATTGTAGATGAATTTTCGTTTTTGGATACATGGGACGAGAAATACGAGTATATCATTGACCTTGGGAAAAGGCTGCCTGAACTGGAGGAGAAATATAAAGTTGAAGAGAATACGGTGAAAGGTTGCCAGTCGACCGTTTGGCTGGTGGCCAGCTATGAGAATGGGCTCGTTCATTTTAAGGCCGATTCCAATACAGTGATCACGAAAGGACTCATAAGTATGCTGGTGAGAGTTTTGTCTGGTCATACGCCGGATGAGATCATCGATGCAAAACTGGAGTTCATTGATAAAATTGGAATGACAACTCATCTGGCACAAACAAGGTCCAATGGATTAAGGGCCATGGTCAAGAATATGAAAACATATGCAATTGGCTATAAGGCCATTCAAAAAACAGTTTAAGATGTTGGATACTGAAGCAATGAAAGAAAAAGTGATAGGGGTCCTGAAGGAGATATTTGATCCGGAGATCCCGGTGAATATCTATGAATTGGGGCTGATCTATGAGATCAATATCCTGCCGATCAATAATGTCCAGATTGTAATGACGCTTACATCACCTGCCTGCCCAGCGGCCCAAACCATTCCGGTGGAAGTGGACCAGAAGGTAAGAACCATTGAAGGCGTGAATGATGTTCATGTTGCCATAACCTGGACTCCGCCCTGGGATAAGAGCAAGATGTCTGAAGCAGCAGCATTGGAGTTAGGCTTTCTTTAAAAACTTCGTACGCCATAGCTTTAGCGAAGGCGTACTTAAATAACGATTATGAAAATTACCGCCCAGGAAGAATATGGCTTACGCATACTGATCCGCATTGCAGCCTGCAAAAGCGAAGAGGGAATGAGTATTCCTCAGCTTAGTAAAGAAGAAGGGCTGACCAGTCATTATATAGCCAAGCTTACCCGCATTCTTCGTATGGAGGGGTTTATCAATAGTACTCCTGGTTATAAGGGTGGTTATGTGCTGGCGATGTCTGCCAAAGAAATTAAGATCAAGAAAGTTTTGGAAGCGCTTGGTGGCGCTTTATATGATAAAGAATTCTGTGCCACACATGCCGGGGCACTTCGCTTATGTACTAACTCCGTGGATTGTTCTTCCCGCTCATTATGGAAAATGATCCAGTTTACGGTGGATCAGTTGCTGGATAAAGTAACGTTGCATGATCTGGCTACCAGGGAAACTGAATCAGAGAAGATATTACAAACTATTCTGGAAGCGAATATTGTTTCTTCTGGTCAGCCGAAAATACAGTTATAATATTTCATGTGGCATAGTTCTGTGCCATGGTTCGTGTCTCACGAACCATTAATAATTCTGACGAATGGTTCGTGAGACACGAACCATGGCAGGAAGACATGAACCATGGCAGGAAGACACGAACCATGGCTGGAAGACACGAACCATGGCAGGGAGACATGAACCATGGCACGTAGAACCTGGCAGGCTAGAGTAGACTATTCTCCACAGCAAACCGTATTAACATAGCCGTGTTCTTTACATTTAGTTTGGTGTGAAGGTTTTTACGGTGGGTATCTACGGTATCTACACTGATAAATAATTTCTCAGAGATCTGACCATTTGTTAATCCTTCTGCGATATGGAAGAGTACTTCTTTTTCCCGTTTAGTAAGAGCCGGAATTGTGTTTTGCTGGCGAGTATCTGTTTTTAACGCCTGACCGGCATCAAAGCTGAGATAGGTTTTCCCTTTGGTAACCACCCGGATCGCCTCAACGATCTCCTGTTTATTGGAATTTTTCAGAAGGTAACCACTGGCGCCGCTTTCCATCATTTTACGGATATAGGTTCCCTGGTTAAATGTGGTCAGCGCCAGCACCATTACATCCGGATATTTGCGTTTGACCTTTTTGCAAAGGTCCACGCCATTCATATCAGGCAGACTGATATCCATAAGGATCACATCCGCAGTGTGATGCTCAAAAAATTGCAGGCAATTCTCCGCATTACTTGCATAGCCCACCATATCAAAATCTTTTTCCTTCTGAAGCAGGGAATAAATGCCTTCAATTACTACAGCATGATCATCTACTATGTAAACCTTTGTCATCGTTAGTAAAATTGTTTTTTATTAGTACGATGGCTTCTTCGCTGCGATCAGCCAGAGGTCATCGTTAGTAAATCATTTTATATCGGTACGATGGTTTCCTGAAGGACATGCAGCTTGAGGTCATTTTTTATGTTTGTAATTCTATGTTTACGGAGGTGCCATTACCCGGTGAGGTAATGATATCCCAGGTGCCATTGAAATACTGGACCCGGTATTTGATATTGGCAATGCCAGCTCCTTTGGTCTGTTCAATCCTCAATTTATTAAATCCTTTGCCATCATCCTCAACAGCCAGGGAAACTTTATCCGGGCTCATGGTAAGCTGAACAATGATCTCAGTGGCATCGGCATGCTTCACCACATTATTAACCAGCTCCTGCACAATACGATAGATAAACACTTCAGCGGTACTATCAAGCTTTCTTTTCTTGCCAAACTGCTGGTAAGACACTTTTAGTCCGGAAGAGAACTGGATGGAATCACAAAAATCCCGAAGGGCATCATGCAGGCCATATTTCACCAGTGCTTCCGGCATCAGGTTATGCGCTACTTTACGAAGATCACCGATGGCATTGTCCAGCATACTTAAGCTTTTATCGAAGTACACGGCATGTTCAGGGGTCATCACCAGGGTTTCTTTTACATTCACGAAAGACAGTTTGGTGCCGGAAAGCAATCCTCCTAATCCGTCATGCAGGTCTTTGGCAATACGACTTCGTTCTTCTTCCTGCCCTTTAAGCATTGCATCTACAGCCAGCAGCTGCTTGTCTTTTTCCAACTCAACAATCTTCAGCTTCTGAAATGCCTGTTGCTGGTTAGCTATCTTCTGCCTTGTTTTATAGTTCCTTTGTACCAGGTATCCAATCAGGAACATTGCGAGTATTGCTGCAATGAATACTTTATTCAAAACTGATTTTTGCCTGACGGCATGTGCCTGTTTATCTTTCTCGGATTGTAGTGCAAGTATTTCCTTTTGTTTTTGTTCCGTCTCATACATCGCTCCCAAAATGTTGATCTGCTTCAGATTGGTTTCATCAATAAGGCTATCCTTTACCTGGATGGCCTGCCGGGAAGTTTCAAATGCCTTTTTTGTATCGCCAATTTGTGCATAATAATTGGCGAGGTTAAGTAAGGCCGCTGATTTGGCAGTTTTGGTATTGATCTCTTCAGCACGTGCCAGGCTTTCCAGTGCATAACCCTTTGCCGCTTCCAGGTTGCCAAGTGCAAGAGCTGTAGCAGATAGATTTCCTAATGCGGTGGCGATGCTGACCTTATGACCGCCCAACAAAGCATATTTATAAGCCTGCTGGAAATATATATAGGCAGTACTGCTATTTTTTTGAAGCAGGTTTACCTGCCCACGATCATTATAATATCCATAATTTATC
>CAMLGP010000259.1 GCA_946479535.1 uncultured Bacteroidota bacterium | reverse complement strand
ACCCGTTGACACCCAATCCATCTAACACCTCTTTGGTTACCTGAGCAGCTTTGATCACCTGTTCAAAAGTATTTTTACTGGTTGGATCCAGATCAATTATACACCAGTCAGGATTATCTGGTTTTTGAATAGTACTGTTCCACGGATTCATCTCTATAGCTCCGGTATTAGCCATATATAAAATACTCGCTTCATCTTCAGGGACCAGGAAATTCTTATCCTCCCCTTCACTGGTAGTATAGGGCTCCATTTTTATCCAGTCAGGTGCTGAACTGGTAATATCCTTCTGATAAAAACTTTTGCCACTTATTCCGTTTGGAAAACGATTCAGTGATTGTGGCCGGTCTTTAAGATAGGGCAGAATATAGGGAGCCACCTGGTAATAATAATTCAGCACATCCCGTTTTGTGTATCCTTCTTTTGGCCAGAAAACCTTACCCAGATTTGAAAATTTCAATTCATGCCCATTTACATTGCGAACCTGGGTTTCATCAACAGGATTTAATAGGGTTTTTCGACTTTTATCTCTGACTGCCCTGGTGTATTTTGTTGCCATCCTGCCTTTCACTACTTTCTCAACAGGCAAGGCTGTTTCCCGGGTTACCTTGTGCGCGGGTTTATCCACTCGTAATCCAAGAAAGGAGGGGTGACGCATAACGCCGTCAGTTGTTATTTCAGCATATCGTACTTCACAAACCAGTTTAGGTTTAAGCCAGGTCACTTTAGCCCTGGGAGGGTTTGGTCTGAAGCGGGAAGGAGCATTGACATCTGGTCTTTCAGCAAAAGGGACATTCTTAGAAACTAATCTTTTCATTTTCGTGTATAACTCCTGCTGGGTTTTATGATTAAATCCAGTCCCAATTTTACCGATATAATGAAGTTTTCCTTTCTCATATACACCAACAAGAAGGGAACTGAACAATTTTGAAGAGTCTTCATTATTGGTGTACCCTCCAATTACTACCTCCTGCCTCTTATTTGCTTTTATTTTCAACCAGTCCCTTGTTCTTTCCCCTTCAATGTAAGGGCTATCCGCCTTCTTTGCCATTATGCCTTCCATACCCAATTTAGCTGCTACCCCCAGGAATTCTCTTGCATCGGTATCAAAGGACTCACTATAACGGATCATATCCCCCGGTGGAAGAGTTTCCTTAAGTATCTTTTTTCTCGCGGATAGAGGTAGATCTTCCAGACTATATCCATTTAACCATAAAATATCAAAAACATAATAAATCAATTGACCGTCTGCCTCACTTCGCCAGTTCTGGAGAGCTCCAAACTCTGCAACCCCCTTTTCATTGAGCACAACTACTTCCCCATCCAGTACTGCATTAATTTTCCAGGATTGAAGTGCTTGATGAACCGGGTAAAACTTATCATTGAAAGACTTATTATTACGTGACAGCAGGTTAACTTTCCCTTTATTTATTAAAGCAACTGCCCGGTATCCATCCCATTTAATTTCGTAAAGCCATCCGGGCTGGTCAAAAGGCTCATCAACCAATGTAGCCAGCATGGGCTGGATGCTTTTAGGAAAACCTGCTTTTGTACCCTGGTTCTTTGATTTTGACTTAGCCATTTTTGATACTATGGATTAATAATACATTTCTCCCATAAATAAACAATAAATAATATACCAGATTTCGAGAAAATGCCCGGATTTTCGCATTCCCAAAAAAGAAAGATTTCCTGTCTGGCAAGGAAAGGAATGGTCTTTGTTTTAGATCAAAACATATTTATAAATTAATCCAATGGTGTTACTCGAAGATCAGCTAATTGTAAAGAAATCGAAACTTCCCGGCGCAGGCAAAGGCCTGTTCACAAAAAAATTTATTCCACGAGGAACAAGAATTGTGGAATATAAAGGAAGAATAACTACCTGGAAAGATGTAAATCATCACAAAGGCGAAAATGGCTATATATTTTATGTAAAGAGAGACCATGTTATTGATGCAGCTCCCTATAAAAAAGCATTAGCCAGGTTTGCCAATGATGCTCGCGGAATAAATAAGGTAAAAGGGATTACCAATAATGCAGAATATAAAGAGTCTGGATTACGGGTTTTTATTGTTTCCAAAAAGGATATACCGGCAGGAAGTGAAATACTTGTTGACTATGGAAAAGATTACTGGAAAGTGATCCGTCATAATAGAAAACTCGTATAGAAATCTCATCGTATTAATTCTCTTCTAATATATCAGGATTATCACTGATTCTTTGTAATCATTAATTTATATATTTTTTTGTGGGGGAAATATTTTCCCAATAAAGTGCCTTTTTAATCAATGCCACATCCAAATCCAGCGTAATCGAAATGGCATAATTTTTTGTTTATTGACTATAGCTACTCCCCTCGTACTCATAGATACATAAATTAATTTTAAACTTATTGCCAATGGATATCATTTGCTATTCGCATTTGAGATGGAATTTTGTGTACCAACGCCCGCAGCATCTGCTCAGCAGGCTTTCCAGACATTTCAGGGTATTTTTTGTAGAGGAGCCGGTGTATGATGCTGAAAAGCCTTACCTGGACAATAGTTATTCCAAGGAAGGAGTATGGATTGTAATTCCGCATTTGCCTGCAGGTACGCATGAAATCGATGCCATACAAATACAGGAAAATCTCCTGCATGACCTTTTTGAATATTTCAAAATTAGCCGGTATATCTTCTGGTATTATACTCCTATGGCGCTCTCCATCTCGCATTCCTTTTCCCCCTTGCTAACGGTATATGATTGCATGGATGAATTGTCAGCCTTTAAAAATGCGCCGGCGCGTTTAAAGGAACTGGAGTCTGTTTTACTAATAAAAGCAGATCTGGTGTTTACAGGAGGACAAAGTCTATACGAGGCTAAAAAACATCAGCATCCCTGCATCTATCCTTTTCCAAGCAGCATTGATAAAAAACATTTTGGAAAAAGCAGGAATATTTCACTTGAACCTGCTGAACAATTCCTGATACCCACACCACGCATAGGATTCTTTGGTGTAATAGATGAACGGATGGATCTTGAATTGCTGGAAGCAATTAGCCAGGAAAGGCCAAAATGGCATTTTATCATAATAGGCCCGGTTGTAAAAATAGATCCTGCCTCCCTACCAACACGCTCCAATATTCATTATCTCGGTGGCAAATCTTATGAAGAATTACCAACTTACCTGGCAGGCTGGGATGTTGCCATGATGCCTTTCGCCATAAATGAATCTACCCGTTTTATTAGCCCAACCAAAACGCCTGAATATCTTGCTGGCGGCAAACCAGTGGTTTCTACTCCTATCAGGGATGTGGTTGCCCCTTATGGAGAAAACGGGCTGGTATACATAGCTGAAACACATTCAGCCTTTATTGATGGTATTGAGCAGGCGCTTAATATGGAAAAAAAGAAAGAATGGCTGAAAACCGTTGATGCTTTCCTTGAAAATGATTCATGGGACAATACAGTTGATAAAATGCTTTACCTGATCAATACAAAACTAGAATCAAAGCAACAAAACAACTTAATACAAAAGGAGAACGAGTATGTTTGATTATTTAATTGTGGGTGCCGGTTTTGCAGGCGCGGTACTGGCAGAACGCCTTGCCAGTGAGG
Organism: uncultured Bacteroidota bacterium; assembly: GCA_946479535.1. Next base: position 1,792 of record CAMLGP010000259.1, on the reverse strand, counting down.
CTGGAAAAAAAATATTGATCGTAGACAAACGTCATCATATTGGTGGCAATACTTATGATCATTACAATAAAGAAGGAATATTAGTCCATGAATATGGACCACATATTTTCCATACTAATTCAAAAGAAATTTATGATTATCTGGGCCAATTCACTACCTGGAGGCCCTATGAGCACCGTGTACTGGCCAGTGTTGATGGAATGCTTGTTCCAATTCCCATTAATCTGAATACCATCAATGAATTGTATGGCATGCAGCTGACCAGCAGTCAGGTTGAAGAATTCCTCCAATCCAAAGCGGAGCTTAAAGAAAGGATTATTACTTCTGAAGACGTAGTGGTCAACAGGGTAGGCCGGGATCTGTATGAAAAATTTTTTAAAGGTTATACCCGGAAACAATGGAACCTGGACCCCTCTGAACTGGACGCTTCTGTTACCGCCCGGATTCCGGTGAGGAATAATCGGGACAATCGGTATTTCACCGACAAATACCAGGGTATGCCACTCCATGGGTATACGCGAATGTTTGAGAATATGCTTTCTCATCCCAATATCAAGATCCTGCTCAATACAGATTATAAAGAGATCAGGGACCTTATACCTCACAGGGAAATGATCTATACTGGCCCAATTGATTATTATTTTGATTATTGTTATGGTAAACTTCCATACCGTTCTCTGGAATTTCGATTTGAAACGCTGGAATGTGAAACGCAACAATCCACAGGAACGATTAATTATCCAAACGAGCATCCTTATACCAGATCTACCGAATTCAAATATCTCACAGGGCAAAAGCATCCCAAAACCACCATTGTCTACGAATATCCGAAAGAGGATGGTGATCCTTACTATCCAGTGCCCAGGCCTGAAAATGCTGAACTCTATAAAAAATATCAGCAACTGGCTACCGGCATGAAGAAAGTACACTTTACTGGCAGACTGGCCACGTATAAGTATTATAATATGGATCAGGTGGTGGCTCAATCATTAACCCTATATAAAAAATTAATTAGCATTCAGGACAATGGCCAACAGCTCAATGGACATAAAGTACCAGCATTGCAGACCTGAGATATGGGGAGGGTTGGAATGTACTGTCAACCGGGTGAATAATACTTATCGGGATCAGTTGGAAACAACAGGACATTATTCCAGACCGGGAGATATTGAAGCGATTGCTGCATTGGGGATCCGCAAACTCAGGTACCCAGTTCTCTGGGAAAACCATTTGCCAGGCAATAATGGTATCATTAACTGGAAGGAAACGCAAGAACGGCTCCATGCCATTCGGCAAAATGGAATGGAGCCAGTTGCAGGGTTGCTGCATCATGGGAGTGGTCCTTCCTTCACCCATTTACTGGATGAAAAATTTCCGGAGTTGCTTGCAGACTATGCCCTGAAGGTGGCAAAACAATTTCCATGGCTCAATTATTACACTCCTGTAAATGAACCTTTAACTACTGCAAGGTTTAGTGGTTTATATGGATTCTGGTACCCTCATCATAAAAATGAAGCAAGTTTTATCAAAATGCTGCTTAATCAGCTGAAAGGAACTTTACTGGCCATGCAGGCTATTCGCCGCATAAATTCACAGGCTCAATTGATACAAACGGAGGATCTGGCAAAAACGCATAGTACTCCACAACTTCGATACCAGGCATCATTTGAAAATAAAAGGCGCTGGCTTACCAATGATCTTCTGTGCGGCAAAGTAAACCGTAAACATTTCTTCTGGAAATATTTCAGAACAATCGGTATCACGGAAAAAGAGCTTCAGTTTTTTCTGGACA
>CAMLGP010000258.1 GCA_946479535.1 uncultured Bacteroidota bacterium | reverse complement strand
CCTGCTGAAGCCAGGTATCACTATTGTTAATTATACAGATAAAGTAGGAGAGGAGGCCACCAAAGAATTCCTGAAGATTGGATTGATCAGCAAGATGGATGTAAAGAATGAGGACAAAGACAACAGGGCTTATCGCAAATATTTATATCATGGCATATCCCATCACCTGGGAATTGATGTGCATGATCTCGGTACAAGGACCGAACCCATTAAACCCGGAATGGTGTTTACAGTAGAACCCGGGATCTATATTGAAGAAGAACAGATGGGTGTACGGATAGAGAATAATGTCTGGATAACCAGGAGTGGAAATAAGGACCTTTTCCATAATATTCCTATTAAAGCGGATGAGATTGAATCTTTAATGAAGAAATGATACTTTTGACCAACAAAACCAACCGACCTGATGCCTAATTCCCGAGGGCTCGAGATCATCCCGAATCTCTTCACATTGTTGAATCTTGTATTTGGATGCCTTGCCATTGTTTTTATTCTTCAGAATGGGATCGCTATAATGAACACGGGTGAAAATAACCAGTTCATTGATATGCCCGAAAAGATCTGGCTGGCGTCATTATTTATTGGCCTGGCGGCTGTAATAGATTTCGTGGATGGATTTGTTGCCCGGTTATTCAAGGCGACCTCTGAAATGGGAAAGCAGCTGGATTCACTCGCTGACCTGGTCAGTTTTGGTGTTGCACCCGGCCTGATCATTTATCAGTTCCTTCGAATGAGCTACGCACAACAGGAAGATGGACTTTCTGTTTCACTGCTCTCGCTATTACCTGCATTATTACTGCCTTGTGCAGCTGCGTGGAGACTGGCAAAATTCAACCTGGATAACAGTCAGTCATATTCCTTCAAAGGATTGCCAACCCCTTCTGCAGGTATTTTCGTTGGTTCTTTTCCTGTGATCTACTGGAATGTGAATGAGCAGTGGGTGTTACAGTTGCTTTTGAACAAAATGTTCTTATATGGTGTGGTACTGGTTCTTTCTTTCCTGATGGTATCCAATCTGCCATTGATGAGCCTCAAGTTCAAATCATATGGATTTGCAGCCAACTGGCCTAAATACCTGCTGGCAATTTTATCCGTGGCGGCTTTAGTATTCCTGAAATGGCTGGCAATACCGGTTATTATACTAGCCTACGTATTATTATCTTTGCTCATTAAAAGTAAAACGAAATGACATTTACAGTTCAGATAAAAGTAATGCCCCTTAAAGAGTTGCTTGATCCGCAGGGAAAAGCTGTGATGGGAGGTTTGCAGAACCTGGGTCTTACGAATGTGGAGGATGTACGCATCGGGAAAAATATAACACTTCAGGTAAAGGCTGATTCAGCAGAAAAGGCCAAACAGATAGCTGAAGATGCCAGCAAGAAGCTGCTTTCCAACCCGGTGATGGAATACTTTGAAGTTTCCGTTAATTAAATAAAAGCTCCGGCTCAGTACATCAACACACTCTCCGGAGCTATCCAATATGCTCTACCTTGTTCCCACCCCCATTGGTAACCTGAAGGATATTACACTTCGCGCACTGGATGTGCTAAAAGAAGTGGACCTGGTTCTTGCGGAGGATACACGCACCACTTCTCACCTGCTCACGCATTACCAGATCAATAAACCAATTACTCCCTATCATCAGCATAATGAACATAAGGTGCTAAATCACCTGGTGACACAATTGAAAGAAGGAAAGAAAATGGCTGTGGTTACAGATGCCGGTACCCCTGGTATTTCTGATCCGGCTTTTCTGCTGGTGAGAGAATGTATCCGGGAAGGGATTAAAGTTGAATGTTTGCCTGGTGCTACTGCTTTAGTACCAGCTTTGGTAAATAGTGGCCTGCCAACAAACAGTTTTGTGTTTGAAGGGTTTCTTCCTGTGAAGAAAGGAAGGCAGACCCTGCTCAAAAAACTGGCAGAAGAGGAGCGTACTATTGTATTTTATGAATCTCCTAACAGGCTGGTTAAAACGCTGGAAGAGTTGATCATTTATTTCGGACATGACAGGCAATGCTCCGTTAGTCGTGAATTAACAAAAATGTTTGAAGAAAATAAGCGAGGTTCGCTGGCAGAAGTCAGCGCCTGGTTTAAGGAAAAGCCAGTGAAAGGCGAGATTGTGGTGGTGATCAGTGGAAAGGAATGAAGTCTAATGGTATTAAACGGGCATGATTTTTTCCAAAAAATAACTCAACTGGCTGCTGATATGAAAGCGTAATCATTAACAGTAAACCCGCCCTGGCCAAAGCTCCGGCGGGCAAGCAAAACAGCATAGTATGAATATGAAAAGGATCAGTTTAGTTTTTTTGATTGTATTGACAGGCGTTGTAAGTTCATTTGCCCAGCTCAGGGAAATTCCCAAAGAAGTAAGAGAACAGTTTTCAAGGCAGTATCCCATGGCTACGGATGTTGATTTCAACGACAATCTTCTTAATGTTAACATAGAGTTCACGCTGAATAATGAAAAATGGACGGCTGAATACAATAATAAGGGTGTTTGGAAGCACTCAGAGAAGAAATGGACTTTTGAGCAATTGCCTCAGGAGGTGAAAGACGGATTCAGCAAAAGCAAATATGCAGACAGAGAAGTAAAAGCTGTGATCATTATATATCTTCCAGGTGATATTACACAATACCGGATTAAAACTGAAAAGAGTGCAGTGGAAAAGAAATATCTTTATTTCAACCCCCAGGGCCGCTTACTGAGAGAGTCCATAACCATTTAAACTGAGAATACTGTCATTGGGTATGAATGATGAATGGCGTTTCCATTTATCATTCATAACCTATTTTTATTATAAAAGGAAAGGGTAATGAAACAACTAGCAGGTTTTTTATTCTTGCAGGTATTAGCAATTGTAGCTGCTGCGCAGCCGGACCGTTGGCAACAGCGGGTAAAGTATACGATGAATATTGACATGAATGTGGAAACAAATCGTTTTACCGGAACGCAGAAACTTGAATATTCCAATAACTCCCCGGATACTTTGAACCGTGTATTCTATCATCTTTACTGGAATGCCTTTCAGCCAGGCAGTATGATGGATGTCAATAGCCGGAAACATGGTGGCATTGCAGGCAGCGGTGGAAATCCCGACTGGGATGACCGCGTTAAGGATCGTATCCTGAATCTGAAAGAAAATGAGATAGGCTATCAGAAGATATTATCCCTCAAAATGAATGGGCGGCCTCAGCAATATGAGGTGAAGGAAACAATTCTGGAAGTAACGCTCGACAAACCAGTTTTGCCGAAGTCAAAGGTGATCTTTGATATGGAATTTGAAGCGCAGGTACCTTTACAGATCAGAAGAAGCGGCAGGGATAATCCTACAACTGGTGTGCGGTATTCCATGAGCCAATGGTACCCCAAATTGTGCGAATATGATTATGAAGGATGGCATCCCACTCCTTATGTGGCCCGCGAGTTTTATGGCGTATGGGGAGATTTTGATGTTAATATCAGCATAGATAAAAATTATACCCTGGGTGGCACCGGTTATGTGCAGAACCCCAATGAAGTGGGCCATGGTTATGAAACAGGGCCGGTGAAAGCACCTGTGGGAAACAAGATCACCTGGAAGATCTCTGCGCCAAATGTTCATGATTTCATGTGGGCCGCTGATCCTTTGTACAGGCATATATCAAAAAAAGTAAGGAATGGACTTACGCTTCATGCAATCTATAAGGCAGGGCCCAATAAGGATGCGCAATGGGGTGAAATGCTGGCAAAAGCGGAAAAAGCACTTCCCATCATTGAAAAAATTTTTGGTCCGTATCCCTATAATCAGTTCTCATTTATAGATGGCGGAGATGGAGGCATGGAATATCCCATGTCTACACTGCTGGCGGGTCCGGGTGCATGGCTGCATGAATGGATGCATAGCTGGTTTTATGGAGTGCTTGGCACCAATGAAGGAACTAATGCCTGGATGGATGAGGGGTTTGCAGATTATGGTGCCAGTCGTGTACGTGCAGAGATGAACAGTCAGACCGGTAATCCATTAAGCAGGAATTACAACAGTTATTTTAGTCTGGTAAAGAGTGGAAAGGAAGAGGCATTAATCACGCATAGTGATCATTTCCTGACCAATTATGCTTATGGAGCTGTTTATACCAAGGGCTCCATGTTCCTGGAACAGTTGGGATATATCACTGGTGAATCAACACGTGATAAAATTCTGCTGGAATATTATCGTCTGTGGAAATTCAAACATCCAAACGCTACAGATTTTTTGCATGTGGCAGAGAAGGTTAGTAATATGAAGCTTGACTGGTTTAAAGAATACTGGATCAATGGAACGCGTACGATAGATTATGCTATTGACAGTTTATGGGAAGAAGGAGGAAAAACAAAGATCAGGTTGCGCAGGGATGGAGAGATGCCGATGCCTATTGATCTTAAATTAACTTTCCGTGACAATACCACAGAAATGCATTACGTACCGCTTGATCTGATGTATGGGGCCAAGCCGGCTGAAGATAAAACACCCGTTAAGGTATATCCCGCCTGGAAATGGACAAGTGATAAATATGTGGTGGAGACGGATAAGAAAGTTGTGGATATTGCAGAGGTAGAAATTGATCCCTCCCAGCGCATGGCAGATGTGGAGCGACGGAATAACAGGATACGTATACCAGCGCCTATTCCGGGCACTATTAAATAAAAAACCACCCGCTGGGGAATGCGAATGGTCTTTTATTGATTAGGAACCCTCAGTGTCAAATCGAGCTTAATTGTTTAATGGTAGGTTTAGGGTCAATGGTTTTTGCTATAATTAAGTACGATTCTCCGTGTTACGAAACTACAGGGAATTTAAAATAACCTGAATACCACTTTTGTGGTATTTTTTATGTTCCTACCGTCCAAAGTATTTATTTACAGCCTCTATGCGATTGGTAACATGCAATTTTTCGTAAATATGGTATACATGTTTCCGCACTGTTTCAGGGCTTATGAAGAGTTCCGCGGCGATCTCCTTATACATGAGACCCTTTGAAAGCTGCTCCAGGATTTCTTTCTCCCGATTGGAAAGCTCGTCCAGCTCATCATTATTTCCAGGATTTGCCGACTTCTTCTGGAAGGCCGCCACTACCTTACGGGCGATCTGGCTGCTCATGGGGGCACCGCCCTGGTAGAGTTCCCGGATGGATTCCAGCAGACGGGCAGGGGCTGTTTTCTTCAGGATATAGCCACTTGCACCAGCACTCAGGGCCTCGAAGATCTTTTCATCTTCCTCGTATACCGTACACATCATGAAGTTAGTGGAGGGGACCTGCTGCTTCAGGGCCTTTACACAATCTATCCCACTTTGCGTACCTCCAAGGTTGATGTCCATCAGGACTACATCGGGTCGTAAAATGGGTATCTGGCTGATAGCTTCCTCGGCCGCGCCGATTGTTC
>CAMLGP010000257.1 GCA_946479535.1 uncultured Bacteroidota bacterium | reverse complement strand
CCGGGAACACCCGCACCCAGATCTTGCCGCCGCGCTTGATGAAGCGGGTCATCGCCACGCGCGCCGCCTCGATCTGCCGGTCCGTCAGCCAGCACGGCTCGAGCGCCTTCAGGCCGTAGTTGCCGAAGGAGACATCCGATCCCCTCCAGGCCTTGCCCGCCATCCGGCCGCGCTGCTGCTTCCGGTACTTGACCTTCTTTGGCATCAACATAGGGTTAGTTCCCCGTCAACTACTCAACTTCACAACTATGCAGTGCCAAAGGATCACAAGGAATTGCTATTCTATCAGCAGCAGCAATACAAGGTGGTGAAGAGAAGTGATGTATTGAAGCTGATAACGGAAAGTTCTTTTAATATCTGTATTGCGGGTACGCACGGGAAGACCACTACCACTACCATGACGGGGCATATCCTTCGCCATAGTGGCTTTGGTGGAACAGCTTTCCTGGGAGGGATATCCAGTAATTACGGAACCAATTTCTGGAGTGAACCAGCCGAATTTGCATGGGCGAAGAAGGAGGGTGAACCCGGAGCGAAAGATGGGAAGCAGGTTTGCATTGTGGAGGCGGATGAATACGACAGAAGCTTTTTGAAACTTTTCCCGGATATCGCGGTGATCAGCGCAATGGACCCGGATCATCTGGATATCTATGGTACGGCAGCAGCATTTGAACAGGGATTTATCGATTTCAGTGGAAATATAAAACCCGGCGGATTGCTGATCCATAAGTTCGGATTAAAAAGAAGTAAAGAATTGAAGGCGGATCGAAAGATCTGCTATAGCCTGGAGAATAAAAGTGCAGATGTTTATGCAGGCAATATCAAGATGATGAATGGAAGCTATGAGTTTGATGTGCAGCTACCAGGGAAGAAGATTGAAAAGATAATACTGAATATGGGCGGTATGCATAATATAGAAAATGCGGTGGCTGCCATAACAGTAGCAAGTTCTTTAGGGATTGGAGAGGAAAGGATCAAAGCAGCGGTGGCTAGCTTCAAAGGGGTGAAGAGAAGATTTGAGTATATCATCAGGAAAGAAAAACTGGTTTTTATTGATGATTACGCCCATCACCCGGAAGAATTAAAAGCATTGCTAACGGGAGCTAAAACATTGTTTAGTCCTAAAAAATGCACAGTGATCTTTCAGCCACACCTGTATACCCGAACCCGGGACCAGGCAGATGGATTTGGAGAGGTGCTAAGCCTGGCTGATGAAGTGATCCTTTTGCCTATTTATCCTGCAAGAGAATTACCAATAAGCGGAGTAGAAAGTGCGATGATCATTAAACGGATGAAGCATAAGAATGCACGGGTCATGAATAAGGAACAGTTGATGGATTGGATAAAAAATGAGTTTAGGCAAAAGGCAGATAAAGTGAATGGTGAAGTATTGATCACAGCCGGGGCGGGAGATATAGATACGCTGGTAGAGCCGATAAAGCAGGGTTTGGAATAATTAGATAACAGATAAAGTTTTTTATAAAGTGGATACGAAGAGAACGATACGGAAGATCATGCTTGTTACCATGTGGCTGGTGATCGGGAGTGGCATGCTTATGTTGCTGATTGCTGCAATGGACAAACAGAAAAAAGAGCTATGCAAAGGATATGAGGTAAAAATAAAGGCAGAGAAAACAGGTGAATACTTCCTGGATGATGCAGGTGTTGGCAAAATATTGAAAGCATCAGTGAAAGGGGAATTGAAAGGGAAACCAAAGGCTGGTTTTAACCTGTTGCAAATGGAGGAAGCATTGGAGAAGAATGTATGGATCAAGGATGCGCAACTGTATTTCGACAATCATGCAGTGTTGCATGTATCGGTGAAAGAGAGAGAGCCTGTAGCAAGAATATTCACTGCCGGGGGTAAGTCTTTTTATATGGATGCAGACAATCATTTTATGCCGCTGTCTGACAGAACAATTGCCAAGGTGCCTGTATTCACAGGATTTCCTGATAAGAAAACGATAAAAGACAGCGCTCTTTTGAATAGCGTTAATTCACTGTCGAGCTACATAAGTACTCATCCATTCTGGTCATCACAGGTGGCACAGATTGATATAGCAGGTAATTGCGGAGAAGGATGCTGGGAGTTTGAAATGGTGCCGGTGGTGGGAAGGCATATTGTGAAACTGGGAGATGGAAATAATATCGATCAAAAATTCCAGCGGCTGTTTGCATTCTATCAGCAGGTATTGAATCGAACAGGATTTGATCATTATAAAACAATTGATGTGCGTTTTGAAGGCCAGGTAGTAGGAGGGAAGGGAGACAATCCGAAAACGGATTCAGTGAAACTGGCAAAAAGTGTTCAGCAAATGCTATTGGAAGCTAACCAGGTATTTAAGGACACAGCCATACAAAACAACTAAAAACAAATATATGAACAGCGAGCAACCCATTATTGTTGGCCTGGACATTGGTACCACCAAAATTGCCGTTATTGCCGGACGCAAGAATGAGTTTGGCAAATTGGAAATACTCGGCTTTGGCAAAGCCAATTCAAATGGCGTTAAACACGGTCAGGTATTGAATATAGATGAAACGATCAAGGCTATCCGAACGGCCTTGGAGAACTGTTTTGGCTCAAACCCCAATCTCGATATCAATGAAGTATATGTAGGTATAGCCGGCCATCATATTAAAAGTTTGCAAACCCGTGGTGATATTGTTCGCCAGGTTAGTGAAGAAGAGATCACGCAGCGGGAGATCGATCAGTTGATCAATGATCAATATAAAACCTATATACCAGCTGGAGACCAGATCATTGATGTGATCCCACAGGAATTCACCGTAGATAATTTTCAGAACATACCTAATCCTATTGGATATGGTGGAGTGAAAGTGGGCGCCAATTTCCATATCATCACGGGCGACAAAAACGCCATTCGCAATATCAACAGAAGCGTGGAAAAAGCAGGACTGCATACCAAGGACCTGGTATTGCAGCCACTGGCATCAGCCTCTGCAGTTATGTGCCAGGAAGACCTGGAAGCAGGAGTTGCCATTGTGGATATTGGGGGTGGTACAACTGACCTCGCTGTTTTCTATGAAGGTATTTTGAAACATACCGCAGTAATACCATTTGCCGGAGAGAATATCACCAATGATATCAAAACAGGTTTGGGAGTATTGAAGACCCAGGCTGAACAGATGAAAGTACAGTTTGGCAGCGCTTTATCCAATGAAGCAAAGGCCAATGCCTATATCACTATTCCCGGATTGCGGGGAATGCCTGCCAAAGAGATCAGTGTAAAGAACCTGGCTAATATAGTGCAGGCACGTATGAGCGAGATACTTGATTTTGTAACCTATCACCTGAAGCAGGTGGGCCTTGATAATAAAGCACTCAATGGTGGAGTGGTATTGACGGGTGGCGGATCCCAGTTAAAGCACCTGATCCAGTTAACAGAATATGTAACCGGATTGCCAGCAAGAATTGGATTCCCCAATGAGCATTTGGCAGCAGGACATATTGAGGAGCTTGCCAAACCAACTTATTCAACCTGTATTGGGCTTATCCTGAAAGGGTATGATGATTATGAGCATAACCGCAAGCAGTTTGAGAAAGAATACAAAAAAGTGGAAGTACCTGATGGATTGAAGAAGAGTGTGGAGGAAGAAGTGTATGAAGAAGCTGAAGATAGTGTTACGGCAGTGAAAGTTAGACAGCGCAGAGGGCTTAGCAATTTCTGGGGAAAATTCAAGGATGGAATTATTGATCTCTTCAAAGAAGAAGAAGACAAACATTTATAAACGCGTGCCGTGGTTTGTGTCTCACGAACCACCATATTAAATCTAACCAGCCCGGATCCTTCCTATGACAAACAGGGTTAACTGGGCTATAAACTTAAAGAGTATGATACATTTTGATCTGCCAAAAGAAAAGTCATCCATCATCAAAGTGATTGGAATCGGCGGAGGCGGCGGTAATGCTGTGAATCACATGTACAGCCAGGAGATTGAAGGCGTCAACTTTATCATCTGTAATACAGATGCCCAGGCGCTCACCAACAGTGAAATACCCAACAGAATTCAGCTGGGCCCCAACCTTACGCAGGGATTGGGAGCTGGAGCAAATCCTGAAATTGGAAGGCAGGCTACGGAAGAATCACTGGAAGAGATCAAGCGTATTCTTGAAGTGAATACCAAAATGGCCTTTATCACTGCCGGTATGGGTGGGGGTACAGGCACGGGTGGTGCACCCATCATCGCTAAAATATGCAAGGACCTTGGCATATTAACGGTGGGCATTGTTACCACGCCATTTGCGTATGAAGGAAAGAAAAGACAATTGCAGGCCGAAGAAGGAATTAAAACCCTGAAAGGTTATGTGGATACATTGCTTGTGATCAGCAATGATAAGCTCCGTCATCAGTATGGTAATCTGAAAATGCGTGAAGCATTTGAGAAAGCAGATAATGTACTGGCAACGGCTGCCAAATGTATCACTGATGTGATCAACAGTACGGGTCAGATCAATGTAGACTTTGCGGATGTATGCACTGTTATGCGTAATGGTGGAGTTGCCATACTGGGTAGTGCTACCGCTGCGGGTGAAGACCGGGCGCATAAGGCCATTGAGGAAGCGCTCAACTCACCATTATTGAATGACAATGATATCAAGGGTGCCAAATGGATACTCATTAATATCAATTCAGCTCCTGGTCAGCATGAGTTTACAATGGATGAAGTAGAAGTGATCCAGAATCAGCTGCTCAGCCAGGCTGGAGAACATTCTGATGTTATCCTTGGACTGGGATATGATAATACGCTCGATGATAAATTGGGTATTACACTTATTGCAACTGGTTTCCAACATAAGGATCCTTTCACACAAAAGGATGCCAGGAAGGCGGAGAAGAAAGAAGATAAGATTGTAATGGTATTGGCACAGCCCCAGGAGCAGAAGAAAGAAGTAGCCATGAAAGCAGAAGAGCCCAAAGTTGAGGTGAAGAAGAAAGAAGAAGTGAAGCCTGATCCATTAGCGCCAAGATTGGTGGAAGAACCGGTGATTATGGAAGCGCCAATGCCGGAGATGAATGATCTGATCATTACAGAGCATATCAGGGAAGAGGAACCAACGATGCATTTTGAATTGAATACAGGAGCTGTTACAACTAAAACACAGGCGGAGAACGGGAAAATACTTAGTGAAACTACGAAAAATGAACTCAGTAATAATACTGTTGGTAAAATGTTCATGCCTGAAAAGACAGAAGCCATATTTTTGGGCTCCCCTCAAGTAAAGAAAGAAGATACCACCATCCAATCCGTTCCTACCCAAACCAATCAAAAAAGCGAACTAAATCTCAATAAAGAGAAGAAAGAAAGTGTTAACACAACCCCGGTGTCTGCAGCATCGGGAGGTTACCTGGCCAGACCATCCAATATCTACGCAGAATCA
>CAMLGP010000256.1 GCA_946479535.1 uncultured Bacteroidota bacterium | reverse complement strand
GTGGTCACACTGATAATGTGGGTAAACCAGCCGATAACCTTGTGCTGAGCAATAACCGGGCAAAAGCAGTGATCAATTACCTGGTGCAAAAAGGAATTGCTGCACAGCGCCTTACTGCAAAAGGATTTGGCGAAACACAACCGGTGGCACCGAATACAACTGATGCAGGAAAAGCACAGAATCGCAGAACGGAAATGAAGGTGATCAGTAAATAAAAAAATTGTTCACTCCATTATTCAATTCACAAATTTGGAAATGGATAACTTTTGAACACTGGTTAATAAAAGATCATTCACCACTTAATTTTGCCGCTCATCTGTGAATTATGGATGGTGAGTTAATTTCCCGGCTGGCAATTCCCTTTGTTCCCAATATCGGGCCTGTACAGGCCCGGCTGTTAATTGATCATTTTGGATCAGCCAGTGCAATATTCTCTGCCCGTATATCCGAATTGATGGCTATTGAAGGCATCGGCAAAGTAAGAGCCAGGTCTATCAAAAACTTTAAAGAGTTTGACAAAGCAAAAGATGAACTACGTTTCATTCAGAAATACAATATCCATCCTCTCTTTATTACGGATGCTGACTTCCCGAAACGCTTATTGAATTGTGCTGATTCACCTGTAATGCTATTTTATAAAGGAGAAGCGAATCTCAACCTTCCACACATTGTTTCCATAATTGGCACCCGCAATCATTCAGACTATGGGAAATTGCTAACAGAAAAACTTGTAAAGGATCTTAAAGATCTAAACATGTTAGTGGTAAGCGGATTGGCATTTGGCATTGATGGCATTGCTCACAAAGCTGCCATGAAATATAATCTGGCAACAGTAGGCGTACTTGCTCATGGACTGGATCAGCTATATCCCATACAACATTCAGCAATGGCAAAAGAGATGGTAAAAAAAGGAGGAGGATTGCTCACTGAGTTTTTCAATGGTATCAAACCAGATAAACATAATTTCCCGGCACGCAACCGTATTGTATCCGGTATGAGCGATGCTACTATTGTTGTTGAAACAGGGATCAAAGGAGGAAGCATTATCACTGCTGATCTGGCCAATGGATACAACAAAGAGGTATTTGCTTTTCCGGGTCGTGTTAATGATATCAAAAGTATGGGCTGTAATTACCTGATCCAGCAAAATAAGGCTACATTAGTCACCAGTGGTGAAGACCTGATCGCCTATATGCAATGGGATAATACAACCGTTAGAAAGGAAAAGAGTCCACTTGGGGAATTATCAGAAAATGAACTGCGGATTGTTACTATTTTGAAAGAAAAAGACCAGACACATATTGACGAACTAAATGCAAAATGTGATCTGAGTTACGGCCTGGTAGCGGCTACTGTACTGAATCTTGAATTGAAAGAAGTGGTACGGTCATTACCGGGTAAAATATATCGACTGGCCTAAAGCTCACGTGGTTTTGCCTTCTGAAAAATATCACCAAAACCACGTGAGCAATTTAAAGTTATAAGGCCCTTTGGGCCTAAAGCTCACGTGGTTTTGCCTTCTGAAAAATATCACCAAAACCACGTGAGCAATTTAAAGTTATAAGGCCCTTTGGGCCTGAGGCAAAAATTGACAATCGATCTTTTGTTAAAACAACATTTTGAGGCAACGTAACGTTATATTTAATTGTCAAATAGCTGCTTAAATCTTGTATTCAGACTATTTTTGAGAAATGCCCCTTAAACCAAACTTCGCGCTTCTGATCCTTTCCTTTTTTTGCTGTACCGGTACGGTATTTTCACAACAATGTACCACACTGGGGCAAACTCCTTCATCTGCATTTCCTGTATGTGCTACAAAAGTTTTTCAGCAAACTAGTGTTCCAATCTGTACCACCAATGATCTGTTTGTGCCGGGATGTTCTTCTGTACCGGGAGGAGCACTTTATCAGAATAAAAATCCTTTCTATTATAGATTCACCTGCTATGTTGCCGGCTCGCTGAGCTTTGAGGTTACGCCGCTGGCAGCAAACGAGGATTACGACTGGCAACTGTATGATATCACCAATCACAATCCCAATGATATTTTTACAGATAACTCTATTGTGATCACCGGTAACTGGTCTGCCACCTTTGGTAAAACCGGTGCCTCCGCTTCCGGAGTAAATTTCATTCAATGTGCTTCACAGCCCCAGGAAAACAAACCCACTTTTGCCAAAAGCCCCAACCTGATTGTTGGTCACGAATACCTTTTAATGATCAGTCATTTCACAGATGGACAAAGTGGATACAATCTTTCCTTTGATGGAGGGACTGCTGTGATCACTGATCCAAATATTCCCAAGATGGGAACGGTAAAAACAGATTGCGGCGGACAGGAGCTTACCCTTAAGCTAAGCAAGAAGATCATCTGTACCAGCCTGACTCCCACTGGGAGTGAATTTAGCATCAGTCCTGCTGTTGCCAATGTTGTTAGTGCAAAATCTGCAGCCTGTGCAGCGGGTTTTGATTTTGATGAAGTGACTATTACGCTGGATGCGCCCGTACCTGACGGCACTTACACTTTGTTTATCAACAACGGCACTGATGGAAACCGTCTGCTGGATAATTGTGGTAATTCAACACTTCCAACAGACCAGGCAACCTTTACTTATGCCAAACCCCAGCCAATACTGGCAGACAGTGTTGGTAAGGTGGGCTGTGCTCCTGACCGGATCAAAATTTATTTTCCCAAGAAAATACTTTGTACATCCATAGCTGCTAATGGTAGTGATTTTGCCATAACTGGAGGCCCTGTCCCTGTTACTGTTACGGGAGTTGTTCCGGATTGCCCTAACAATGGAAAAACGGATGTGATCACAATACAATTAGCAGGCCCTATTGTTCACAAAGGCAATTATACACTTACATTGAAAGCCGGTAATGACGGAAACGTGCTAATAGATGAATGTGGCATTCAAATGCCCACCCAAAACCTACCCTTCACAGCAGTAGATACTGTGTCTGCAGCATATACCTATACTATGGAATTGGGTTGCCGCACAGACACCCTTCATTTTGTACACGATGGCGCACATGATGTTACCAAATGGATCTGGACATTCAACAACACAACCACTTCCACCACTCAAACCCATACCATGGTATTTAATGCTACCAGTACCAATACCATAAAATTGGTAGTGAGCAATGGCGTTTGCAGTGATACAGTAGAAAATACAATTGTATTGAACAATGAGGTAATAGCAGGTTTCAAAATGCCGGATGTTATCTGTCCGGAAGATAAATTGGAAGTCACCAATGAAAGCAAGGGACTGATCGATAGTTATCAATGGATCTTTGATGTGATCAGCACCAGTAACCTGAAAGACCCGGCACCAGTTCAGTTCCCGCAAAACAACAGGGAATCCTTCTACACCATCAAACAGGTGGTAACCAACAACGCACTTAATTGTAAAGACAGTGTGAAGAAGGTATTGCGGGTATTGAATAACTGTTATATCGCAGTACCAAACGCCTTCACTCCAAATGGAGATGGCAGGAATGATTATCTCTATCCCAATAATGCCGTAAAAGCTGACAATCTCCGGTTCAATGTTTACAATCGCTGGGGGCAACTGGTATTCAGTTCACGCAACTGGCAGAACAAATGGAACGGCAAGATCGGTGGAATTGAACAGGGAAGTGGTGTATACGTCTGGACCCTGGAATATACCCAACGTGATACCGGACAGAAAGTGTTTCAAAAAGGGACAACAACTCTTATACGTTAAAAAAACA
Organism: uncultured Bacteroidota bacterium; assembly: GCA_946479535.1. Next base: position 1,679 of record CAMLGP010000256.1, on the reverse strand, counting down.
GGCCCTTATTGTATGCCATACCAATAAGGGTACCTGTTGTTCTTGTTCTACATCACCTCTATAGGCCGGACATAAGTTAGCAAGGGCCTTCAGATCAAAATCCTTAGTCCGAAACTTCATTTGGAAGCTTCGTCCCGATAACTATCGGGATGTTTTGGGTCCGCCTCACGGCGGGCACGTCTAAAGAGAATGTAACAGTATCACAAGTAGTGTGAACGCAAGTGCAAAAAATAAAGGTTTCATTTTATTTCTATATCAATTCTTCAGCAACAAAACTACCTGTGTTAAATACATTGAACAATACCCATTTAGTAGGTATTTCTATCACCTGATTAAGTGACTTGTACCACTAATCGGGATTTTTGTCAATTCCCTTATCTTTGCACATGGCAACAATAAATTCTTCTTCCCCTGTTTCCCCGAACAAGACTGAAGGCCGCAAAAGCAACAAATTTTATGGTGAGGGCCTCACTTTTGATGATGTATTGTTAATGCCCGGTTACAGCCAGGTATTACCACGAGATGTAAACATTCAATCTCGTCTCACAAAGAATATCACGCTCAATATTCCTCTTCTTTCAGCAGCCATGGATACGGTTACTGAAGCTTCATTGGCAATGGCCCTGGCGCGTGAAGGCGGCCTGGGAATTTTGCACAAGAATATGACCATTGAAGAACAGTCAGACCAGGTGCGCAAAGTAAAACGCAGTGAGAGTGGACTGATCCTTGACCCGATCACACTGCTTGAAGACGCCACCATTGGCGATGCTTTGAAAGTCATGCGCGAACATAAGATTGGAGGCATTCCCATTCTTAACAGGAATGGCAAACTCACCGGCATTCTTACAAACAGGGACCTGCGATTTGAAGGTAATCGCAAACGCAAGATCAGTGAAGTGATGACCAGTGAAGGACTGATCACTGCACCAGAAGGAACAGACCTGAAAAAAGCAGAAAATATCCTCCGCAAATATAAAATTGAAAAACTTCCTGTTGTAAATAAGGCTGGCAAGTTAATTGGCCTGATCACCTACCGCGATATACTTCAGTACTACAGTTTCCCAAATGCATTGAAGGATCAGTTTGGCCGGTTGATGGTAGGTGCCGGTGTAGGTATTACCAAAGATGTGATGGAACGTGTTGACACTTTACAGCAGGCAGGGGTTGATGTAATAGCTCTTGACAGTGCTCACGGCCACAGCAAAGGAGTTATTGAAGCTCTGAAGAATGTAAAAAAGAATTTTAAAGGAATAAATGTGATTGCAGGAAATGTTGCAACTGCGGTAGGTGCAAAGGCCCTGGCAGAAGCTGGTGCCGATGCTGTGAAAGTAGGAATTGGACCTGGCTCAATCTGTACAACCAGAATTGTAGCGGGTGCAGGTGTACCGCAGCTCACAGCGGTAATGGAAGCGCATGCTGTATTAAAGGAAAAAAATATTCCATTGATAGCAGATGGCGGTATTCGTTATACCGGTGATATGGTAAAAGCCCTGGCTGCTGGTGCGGATTGTGTGATGATGGGAAGCATATTTGCAGGCACGGAGGAAAGTCCGGGTGAGACCATCATCTATGAAGGCCGCAAGTTCAAAGAATATCGTGGTATGGGTTCGTTAGGAGCCATGGCTACTGGTAGTAGTGACAGATATTTCCAGGATCCGGAAGATGATGTAAAAAAATAT
>CAMLGP010000255.1 GCA_946479535.1 uncultured Bacteroidota bacterium | reverse complement strand
ATACGGTCCTGATAAAAAGAAGGTGGCTCCCGGTCATGAAATAGTGGAAATGGGTCTGGTTAAATTGTATCGCATAACCGGCAAAAAAGAATACCTGGAAACAGCAAAATATTTTGTGGAAGAACGCGGTCATTTTGCAGGCTATGATGCCAAAAGCAAAGATCCCTGGAAAAATGGTTCCTATTTTCAGGATCATATCCCGGTTGTTGACCAAAGGGAAGCAATTGGCCATGCCGTAAGAGCCGGATATCTTTATTCATCTGTTGCTGATGTTGCAGCGCTCACTGGTGATCAAAAGATGATCAACGCAATTGATAGCATTTGGGAAAACCTGGTCTCCAAAAAATTATATGTTCAGGGTGGAGCGGGTGCCATTCCAAATGGAGAACGTTATGGCGATAACTATGAACTGCCAAACGGTACAGCCTATAATGAAACCTGTGCGGCCATTGCAAATGTGTATTGGAACCAGCGTATGTTCCAGTTGCATGGTGATTCAAAATATATTGATGTGCTGGAGAAGATCCTTTATAACGGATTGATCTCCGGGGTAGGCCTTGATGGAAAATCATTTTTCTACACCAATGCCATGCAGGTCAGGAATTCTTTTACGCATAGCGCACTGGAAAGGGAGCGCGCTGGCTGGTTTGATTGCTCCTGCTGTCCCACCAATGTTGCTCGTTTGATCCCTTCTGTGCCCGGCTATGTGTATGCGCAAAAAGATGACAAATTATTTGTAAACCTATTCATCAATAGTGTTGCAACCATTAATGTGCCTGCTGGTGCGGTGGAAATTACCCAGCAGAATAATTACCCCTGGGAAGGTGATCTGAAATTTGTGGTCAATCCAAAGAAATCTTCAGCAGCTTTCAATCTATTGGTAAGGATTCCAGGATGGGTACAGAACAAAGCAATTCCTTCTGATCTGTACTGGTTTAAAAATGGAACTGCTTCCAATGTAACCATTACTGTAAATGATAAACCTGTTGAATACACAATGGAAAATGGCTATGCAGTGCTGAACCGGACCTGGAAAAAGAATGATAAGGTGGAAGTAAATCTTCCTATGGAAGTGCAGCGCGTGGTTGCCAATGCTAATTTGAAAGAGGACCAGGGCAAAGTAGCCATACAGCGCGGACCTCTCATGTATTGCGCAGAATGGCCAGAAAATAATGGCAAAGCTTCCAATATCATTATTCCCGCATCAGCCAGCTTCACCACCGAATTCAAACCTGAATTGCTGAACGGCATCATGGAGTTGAAAACAAATGGTATTGTTCTGCAGACTTCAGATGAGCAGGTTTCCACCGAAAAGAAACCGGTTGTGGTCATTCCTTATTATGCCTGGGCTAACAGGGGTGCAGGAGAAATGCAGGTGTGGTTCCCTGAGAAAATAAAGGATATTGAGATCATTGCGAATAATGATAGATCCTCCATAATCCTGAAATAATATTTAAGATTACAAAGAATACCAGGTCAAAAAGTATATTAGGCCACAGAGAACCACAGAGAAAAAGAGAACTACAGAGAAAAAGAGAACTACAGAGAAAAAGAGAACTACAGAGAAAACGAGAGCTACAGAGGGTTAAGATGGCAACAGAGATTTGGCAGTACCATGAAAATTTTTGAAGAGCCACCGAGTCCCGAAAGCTATCGGGACTCGGTGGCTCTCTTTTTCTCTGTGGCTCTCTGTGGCCTTTACCTTCCTTTTTCTTTTTGGCTTAATATGTGATGTTTGTCTATAAACCAATTGAGTGGCTAAACAGGAATTGATTATTATTGGCGCCGGAGCTGCAGGGCTTATGGCAGCACTTGAACTGGCAGATGATTTTACCATTACCCTACTTGAAGCAAGAGCCGTTACCGGAGGCAGGATCCGGAGTCACCCTTCCGCACTTGCGCCTGTTGTTATAGAAAGCGGAGCTGAATTCATTCATGGTAAACTTCCCATTACATTTAAGCTTTTAAAAAAAGCGGATATCGACCGCACCGTGGTAAAGGGTAAATTCTTCCGCAAAGAGAAGGGTGAATGGATCAGACAGAATGAAATGGTAGAAGGATGGGAAGGATTACTGGGTAATATGAAGTCCCTGGAGCGGGATATGACTTTGGCAGAATTCCTGGATAGCTATTATAATAGCGAGGTGCATGAAGAACTCCGTCGTCATATTATTACCTATGCAGAAGGGTTTGATGTGGCAGATTTTCAGAAAGCCAGTGTAAAAGCCCTTTATGAAGAATGGAGCCATGAAGAAGATAAGTTTTATCGCATTCCTTCCGGCTATGGTTCCCTTATTAGCTTCCTGGAATATGAATGTGTGAGAAAAGGTTGCGCTGTTCTTACCAATCAACAGGTAAAGCAGATTGATTGGCAGCGGGGAGAAGTTGCTGTTTTAACCGAAAGGGGAGAGCAATACAGGGCTGATAAGGCCATTATTACCATACCCATACCTCTGCTACAACAGGCTGCTGGTAAAGCATCCATCAGTTTTACTCCACCATTAAATGCGTATGTGAAAGCAGCCCGGTCAATTGGTACAGGCCCTGTGATCAAAGTTGTGATCCTGTTCCGCAAACGATTCTGGGAAAAGGACATGGGCTTTGTTTTTAGTGAGGAGATATTTCCTACCTGGTGGACGCAGTTACCGGATAAAACCCCATTGCTTACAGGTTGGGTGGGCGGACCAGCGGCGGATAAGCTTGGCAGGCAAAGCGAAGAAGATATTTTTGAAAAAGCTCTCCAATCACTTTCTTCCCTATTTGAAAAGCATATTGATGAGCTAAAGACTATTATCGTGGAATCTTATGTCTTCAACTGGGTGAATGATAGCTATTCCCAATGCGCCTATAGTTATGATATGCCGGATACGCCCGCAGCCAGGAAATTACTTTGTACTCCTGTTGATAATACATTGTTCTTTGCTGGTGAAGCATTGTATGATGGCGATGCTCCGGGAACTGTAGAGGCTGCGCTGGCGAGTGGTAAAGATGCCGCTAAAAAATTGAGGAGATCAATCGGGTGAGATTCATTTGTTCTTTCTTCTATATATCCCATAACCATACAGGCAACTGTCAAAAACATATTGATCTGCTACAAGCTTACTGATAAAATCTCTTACATCCAGATCTACCCAGCTTTTATAACTGGTAAAGACAGGAATAACAATCAGGGTGGGAGGTTTATTTTCAAGATCCTTATAGATCTGCGCTTTGGAGTAATTGTTCTGGGTGATATTGAAATACAAAGCTGGTGATACCCTTTCACTGTATAATTGAACTCTTGCTCCATACCCGGCCACATACACAAGATCAGTATCTGTAGTTACCGTTTTAATCCATTTTCCCAGTCGCCTTTCTGCTTCTTCATCCGTTATTGCAGTGGGGTTATCGCAATAGGTTTTGGGTGAAATTATTACTGGTCTGAATGTTTTTCTTAATCCCCAAAAAGGCTCCAGCGTTTTAGGGAAGAAACAGATCCATACTACAATCATCAATCCTTTAAAGGAGAGTTTATACTTCCCCGTTAAATGGGAGAGACAAAGTGCGGCTGTTAAAGAGAATGCAGGCAATAGTTCTTTAAAATGGGGCCTTGCATAAAGTCCAAGTACATTTATACCTATGAACGTGCAAAGAAGCCATACCAGCAGGTGATCCGGTTTCTTTGTTATTAATATATAACCAATAATAAAAGGGTAAAAGAGGACCAGCTCAGAGTTAAAGAAATTATTGAAAAACTGGTCCAGTTTGTATTCCCAGCTGAAATCGGTAGTACTACCCTGGCCAAAATTATCGACGAAGCCATAGTAAAGAAAATCGCCCACATGAATACCTGATAATTCAATCAGTCCTGCCATTATTAAACAACCACTAATAACGCCAATTCCTAACAATAAAGCTCCTTTCCAGTTCTTACGCAATGCCATGATGAATACGGCCATTGTTCCAAAAACGGCTGAGAATCGGCAGCCAATTCCCAAACCTGCCAGCAAACCGCTGATAAAATAATGCCTTGTGCTTTTTGCTGATAGGCATTTGTAAAAGGAGATGATTACAAATGCAGTGGCATAGGTTTCAGTGAACGATACCAGTTTCCCACCGGTAGTTCGGCATAAAAGAGAGAGTCCGTATAAAGAAAGGGCAAATAGTCCTGCCTGTTCTGCGTGCTGGTTATCCGCTGTATTTTTCAATGCATACCGGTAGGCGATCTTATAGATATAATAAATGCCGATGGATTGAACAATGATTCCCAGTAAACGTGGGAACCAGTAGTTGATCCCAAATAACCAGTCTGATAATCCATATATCGCGAAGAGAAAAGGAGATTTGTTATCGATACCACCCTGGTAAGGAGTCAATCCATGACGAAACCAGTTTCGGCCAATATAATGCCACATGGATTCTTCATGTGTAAAGGTGAGGGTATTGGTGAATAGCGCGATGATGAGTTGTAAGAATGCTAATAGAAGGATTAGCCGGAAGGCAGTTGTTTTGTAGAATGTGGGATTATTGTATTCAGATGAAGGAGACATTCGGAAGTAAATCGGGAAACGGTCCGGTAGGGTTGCTTAGTGGGTAGCGGAGGCAGGTTAAGAGTGCCGGAGAGATGGCAGGAAAGCCAGGCAGTAGCAGGGAAGAGCACGCTGGAGCAGGGAAGAGCATGCAGGAGCAGGGAATAACATGAAGGACTGCAGAGTACACCATGGATAAGGAAAGTGCTAAAGAGTAGGGGTAGCTATCGGGATAGTGAGCGCAGCAATTAGGTATGACTTCAGAGTTTCCAGTCTATAACCTGATTCACCCACTCTTCTTTAAAGGGTGCGTTGATGCGGATATAATTATCGCTATATCCCTCCATCATTCCATTCTTGTTATGTCCCTCAAACAACACTTTTCTTGTTTGTCCTGCATGCTGCTCTGTGAAGTATTGCATTTTCATGTAGGACAGGTTGCGGAGTGCTTTATTCCTTTCGTGCCTTGTATTCATCGGCACTACAGGATTCAGGGTAAGCGCATGGGTATTATCCCGCTCTGAATAAGTGAATACGTGCAGGTAGGAGATATCCAATGCATGAAGGAAATCAAAGGTCTCTTTAAACGCTGTATCGGTCTCATCTGGAAACCCAACAATCACATCAACACCAATCGCGCAATGGGGCATGAGCGTTTTAATCAGTTTTACCCGGTCGGCATACAACTCACGGCGATACCTTCTTCTCATCAGCCCTAATATCTTATTGCTTCCACTTTGGAGAGGGATATGAAAATGGGGCATGAACTTATCGCTATTCGCCACAATTTCGATGATCTCATTGGTAAGCAAATTCGGTTCAATGGAGGAGATGCGGTAACGGTGCTGTCCTGGGAGTTGATCTAACGCCCCTACCAGGTCAACAAATCCGGCTTCCTTTCCAACGCCACCAAAATCTCCCAGGTTT
>CAMLGP010000254.1 GCA_946479535.1 uncultured Bacteroidota bacterium | reverse complement strand
TTGAACTGGACCAGCCTGTCAATACTGATCCCGTTATCTGCGTCCAAAAAAACTTTTACATTATTAGTGGGCTTGATCCTGACTTCTACAAGGAAAACATCTGGTTCCGTTCCTATCAGCCTGTTGACCCTTTGCTCTATTTGATCTTCAATGCTCATATCTGATAAAAGAAGAAGGGAACGGTCTTCGTTCCCTTCTTTCATCTATTTCCGTTGCAAAGGTAAGGGAAAGAGAGTATTGGTTCCAAATATGATAAGAAGAATGAAGAAGTCTGTACGCCCGTTTTTTGCATATAGAATGTTGTAGCTGGTTTCATTGCCACCGGGAATTGAACAGTGTTTGAAAGTCAATAAATATCTATGAATATCTTTTGTAGCCGACAGCCTTTTCTGACCAAATGGCGTCTAATAACCCCGCCCTGAGCTGATTTGATTTCTGGTAAAATAGTATGCCCGCAAGGTTTAAAAAACAGTCAATCCACGCATGTGTTTGTTCTTGACTTTCAATTTATTATAAAACCTTATCCTGACCTTTTTCTGATCATATCCTGATCTTGTCCTGATCTTTTCCTGACCCACTTCCTTTCCAGTCCCGGGTTAACCCCAGTGATGCCTTATGGCAGTCCCATCTCACCTCTATAAAAGGATTAGCCTTAAATCAGATTTCACCGTGTCTCTGTCCGGTATTTTCCAGCCATTCGCCGATCTGTTGCCTTTTAGCCTTTTCTAAACCGGTAAGCATCGTAAATTTGTGGTCCCATGTTACGGATCCTATTATACGCGTTACTGGCCTGGTTCCTTTATAACCTCATTTTCCGGCTGATAGTCCCCCTTTACCGGACAACCCGCCATGTAAAAAAGAAATTCAGGGAAATGCACCAGCAAATGGAAGATCAGACCCGCCAGCAGAATGGTTATCAAAATAATGAGTATCAAAAAACTAATCCAACCAGCAAGCCGGCGCCATCAAAGCCTTCCGGGGATTATATTGATTTTGAGGAGATCAAATAATTTCCCCTTCAAGCTTAACCCTTCTAACTTAAATAGCTATTTTTGCGCCCCGATCTGTATTGGTTGTATAAGATTATAGGTATAGTTCTTTGCATAAATTCTTTTGCTGCCCCATCCTGATAGCTATCTGGACGGAATCAGCGGGATCCTTAGCTCAGACGGTTAGAGCACCTGACTCATAATCAGGGGGTCGTTGGTTCGATCCCAACAGGATCCACGGAATATTCCTTGATTGTATGAGCCGTGAGCTACGGAGGGCTTTTCAGACCACCTGACTCGCGGCTCATGGCTTTCAGTCAGGTCTTAACTTTTAGTTAACCGAGATGCGAATACATTTGTCCATTACTTATGTTTTATGAAGAAAATCGTACTTTTTGCTTTTTGTAGTTTATTGATTACATCCGTATTTGCCCAGGACAGTACTGCTAGCCGAACAAATTATAGCAGTGGAAATACAAAAATCAACCTTTCAAACCGTGCCAATGACCATTTCCTGCTTCAGCTAGGATATACAGGTTGGGCAGGAATTCCTGATTCCGTCAATACACGAGGATTCTCCAAGAGTCTTAATTTTTACCTGATGTTTGATTTCCCGTTCAAAACCAATCCCAAGTTGAGCATGGCATTCGGTCCGGGAATAGGTTCAGACAATATCCAGTTTAAGAAAACTTATGTAGGGATTAAAGAACAGACTACATTATTGCAGTTCCGTGATCAGGCAGATACCAATCACTTTAAGAGAACTAAACTGTCTACAGTATATCTTGAAGCGCCAATTGAATTCCGTTACACACATAATCCTTTAAACCCCAATAAAAGCCTCAAGGCTGCCATTGGAGTAAAAGTGGGTACCATGATCAATGCCCATACGCGCAACAAAACGTTGCAGACAGCCAGCGGTGCCACTCTTAATGATTATTTAATGAAAGAGGCCAGCAAAAAGTATTTCAATACAACCAGGCTGGTAGGAATGGCTCGTGTGGGATTGGGGCATTTTTCCCTATATGGCAGCTACCAGCTTACCAATTTATTTAAGGAAGGGGTGGCAGCCGCAGTAAGGCCTTATTCAATTGGATTAACGCTAAGCGGACTGTAATTCGGCCCGGATAGCCATCAGGATCTTAGCAATAATATATTTAGAACCATAAATACTTAAAGTCAAAAGTCGCCCGATTTTTGACTTTTTTATTTGAAAAAACTATTCTCTAACCCTTTTATGTCGGAACCTTTTTCGACTTTTGATTTTTGAATTTTCACTATGCTTGATAAAAAGAGAGTAATACAGGAAGAAGAAAAGGCGGTGCTGGTTGGTTTGGTGCATAAGGATCAGACAGAACAGCAGGTGCAGGAATACCTGGATGAATTGGCATTCCTGGCAGAAACTGCCGGAGCAATAACCATTAAACGGTTTACCCAGAAACTACAGCATCCTGACAGTCGCACCTTCATCGGCAAAGGAAAGCTGGAAGAAATCAAAAATTATATCCAGGGAAAAGACGTCCGCATTATCATATTTGATGATGAATTAAGTGGTGCCCAGATCAACAATATTGAAAAAGTGCTTGAGGTAAAAACAATTGATCGCAGTGATCTGATCCTTGACATATTTGCCAGAAGAGCTAAAACTGCGCAGGCAAAAGCGCAGGTAGAATTAGCCCAGTACCAATATATTCTTCCTCGGTTGCGCGGTATGTGGAAACACCTTGAAAGATTGGGAGGGGGTATCGGAACCAGGGGTCCCGGTGAAAGTGAAATTGAAACTGACCGTCGGATCGTAAGAGATAAGATCTCTTTATTGAGAAAGCGGTTGGCAGAGATTGACAAGCAGGCCTTCACTCAAAGAAAAGACCGGGGTGAGTTTATTCGTGTTGCGCTGGTTGGATATACCAATGTTGGCAAATCCACCATCATGAACCTGCTCAGCAAGCGGGATGTATTTGCCGAGAATAAACTGTTTGCCACGCTGGATACTACTACCAGCAAAGTTGTATTTGAAACCACTCCTTTCTTATTAAGTGATACTGTAGGTTTCATCCGCAAATTGCCCCACCATCTGGTAGAAAGTTTTAAGAGTACACTGGATGAGGTACGCGAAGCCGATATACTATTACATGTAGTGGATATTTCTCACCCCCAGTATGAAGAACAGCTTAGTGTGGTAAATAAAACATTGGAAGAACTCAAAGCTTTGGAGAAACCAACGTTGACAATATTCAACAAGATGGACCTCTATGAGGAACGCACCTTTGATGAATGGCTGGAACCCGGTACCAAAAAAGAAATTCTGGAAGACCTTTACGAGCGCTGGCAACGTGAAACGCATGACAATGCAGTATTTGTGGCTGCTATAGAAAAAAGAAACCTTGACCAGTTGCGAAGAACGATCCTGGAAAAGGTAAGACAGATGTACAGGATAAGGTATCCGTATAAAACGGAGTTTATCTATTAACTCTTTCCATTTGTATACTTCTGTTTAAATAATTCTCCTTTTACATCCATGGCTGACAAGTCCTATACCTGGCATAAGATTGCTGAAAGTGCAGAAGAATTGTTCTTTAACGAGAACAGTCTGGCAACAGCTGACGCCAATGGAAAGAAGATATGTATTGGCCGGTTTAATGAATCCCTGTTTGCTTTTGCGCATAAATGTCCACATGCAGGCGGATATTTGTCTGATGGATTTATTGATGCTTTAGGCAATGTAGTATGTCCACTTCACCGGTACAAATTTGACATGAGCAATGGCAGAAATGTGAGCGGAGAAGGTTATTATTTAAAGCATTGGCCAGTGGAGATAAGAGAAAATGGAATATTTGTTGGCATGGAAAAGAGTTCGTGGTTCTAAAAAATGTATATTTGAACGATCTCCAACGTACTAAGAAATGCCAAAGGCTATAATTATAACCTTTGGCATTTTGATTTTTAAAGTGTTATTATTTAATAGTTCATCTGGAAGCAGGTTTCCTATATCCAGGTGTATTCCAAAAGATAAAGGTTCCCCTGTTTGTGGCAGATATGAGATCAACAGCGCCATCTTTGTTAAGATCAATAGCTGTAACCTGAGATCCGGCTCCTGAGCGGTTATGAATGAGCTCCGGCACAAATTCCGCCCCACCCGGAGCATTTTTATTCCGGACAGTATGGTACCAATATAATACAGGTGGGCCATAAGCGTCAGGATCAAACAGGTTATCCAGGTGAGTGAACTGACGCTTACCAACAATGAAATCCATAATACCATCATTATCTATATCCGCGAAAGTGGCGCCATGTCCCTGCGAAAATGTTACGTTTCCGGCACTTTTCTGAGAATAATCATCACTAATGATATGCCTGACAAATGAGATATTGCCACTTGCATCCTTTTTTTGTTCAAACCAGGCAAGTCCAAATCCATGGGCATTTAAATTGCTGACCACATCATTCAGGCCGTCCCCATTTGCATCATACACGGCCATCAAACATCCGCCCACATTGCTGGCCCGGTTTTTATATCTGCCGAATGCATAAGGATGATATTTCCAGGAAGTTTCTTTATTTAATGTTGCAGGTTGTTCCCACCAGCCTGTTGCCGCTACAATATCTGTGCGCCCATCCCCATTAATATCTCCAGTACCAATTCCATGTGCAAGGGAATATCCCTTTTCTGAAACATTGTATTGTTCCCACTCTTTATTAGCACTTAATTTGGCAAACCGGTATTGATTCTGGGCCGCATAAACCAATTCAGGTTTACCGTCTTTATCGATATCTGTAAGAAGGGTTGTTTCGCTTTGTGTATTACCAACCGGCCTGTAACTCGCCCATCGCCTGGATTCAGTTTTGGGATTGATGTATACAGTAGGTGCAGTCCATCCCGTAATGACATCTGGCCATCCATCACCGTTAACGTCATAAGCAAATTGGTGATTGATTGGATTAAACTCTTTTGAAGGACCAACGGCAATTGCGGGGTAGATCTCCTTATATCGTGTAAAATCCGGGCCGAAATAGATATAGGCCCCGGAAACAATATCCATGTTACCATCTTTATTGAAATCTGCCGCGTCCGCTCCCCAGGAATAGTAAAAATCAGAGATCCGCTGTACTTTAAACCTCGGAGAAGATTGTTCTTTAGGAGTAAACCGAATAGAAATATCCTTATACATCACATCTTTAAAATGAACTTCGCCCGGACCACCTACATAAATTGCAACCGGGCCAAAACCACTAAGTGCAGATTCACCATCAATTGCACCACCAATCTCCTGCCCATCGTTTAAAAAGGACCGGATAACATTTGTTTCCAGAAATAGCTCAATTTCATTCCAGTCATTTTCACGGAAAGAAGTAGATGGAGGTAAAAGAGGCAGATCAGCCGGAACAGGGGGACGGGTGAAATTAAAATTCCCCCTCCTGTTTGTTGTGGTATCAGGCGGTGGAGCAATA
>CAMLGP010000253.1 GCA_946479535.1 uncultured Bacteroidota bacterium | reverse complement strand
TATTTATTACGCCTGGATGTGCCGAAAGGTTACGTTGTGGATGAGTTGCCAAAGCAGCTGATGCTCAAATTGAATGAGGATAATGATGGAGTGTTTGAATACCGCATTTCGGAATCAAATGGTATCATCTCCATGCGATCACGCCTGCGGATCACGCGTACATACTTTCTTCCGGAAGAATATGAAATGCTGAGAGAATTTTTCAATTACGTGGTGAAAAAACATAACGAACAGATCGTTTTTAAAAAGAAACCCTGATTATGTACAGGCTGACACTACTGGCTATTGCATCTTTTATTGCACTGCTGGCATCAGCAGGTGATGGTGAATTTGCCGTATTTAAGATATCCCCGGCCTTGCTGAAGGGAGCCAATGCGGTTATACGCCAGCAGGATTCAAGGCTGGAGATCAATAGTTCAAAAAACGCGGTATACAAGGATCATTATGTAATTACCATACTCAATGAGAATGGAGATGATTTGGCAGATTTTGAAGAATACTATAGCAAGCTGCGATCCATAACGGCTGTGGAAGGTTATTTGTACGATATGATGGGAAAGCAATTGAAGAAAATGAAGTTCAAAGACCTTGAAGATTTAAGCGGAGTATCCGGCAGCAACCTCATAGATGATTATCGCATTAAACACCATAACTTCTACTATAAGGTATATCCCTACACCATTGAGTATACGATTGAGATTGAATTTAAATCCACATTATTCTTTCCAATGTGGACCCCACAGGGTAAAGAGAATCTTTCTGTTGAGCACAGCACAATGAGTATAGTAAGTCCGGCGGATTATAAGTTCCGGTATAAAGCTTTTCATTATTCAGGAGATCCCTTAATTACCAAAGAAAAAAGTAATACAGTCTCTACCTGGGAAGCAAAGAATATGACGGCTATTATACGCGAGCCCTATGCTCCTCTCTGGCATGAGCTGTCTACAGTAGTGATCTTTGGACCAACCGATTTTCAGGTAGATGATTACAAGGGGAATATGACCAGCTGGCAGGATTTTGGAAAATTTGTTTATTCATTGAAGAAGGACCGCGATCAGTTGCCTGATCAAATAAAGAAAGCTGTACACGATTTAACGGATGGGTTGGATACCAAAGAAAAGATCGTGCGCCTGTATCAATACCTTCAAAAGAATACTCGTTACATCAGTATCCAGTTAGGGATTGGAGGATGGCAGCCATTTGATGCCACGTATGTTGCTACAAAGGCCTATGGTGATTGTAAAGCACTTACCAATTATATGTACAGCCTTTTGAAGGAAGCAGGGATCCCTTCAATTTATACACTGATCAGGGCTGGAAGTAATTCCGGCTATATTACGGATGATTTTCCTTCACAGCAATTCAACCATGTTATCCTTTGTGTGCCTCAGCCAAAAGACAGTATCTGGCTGGAATGTACCAGTCAAACCCTCCCTGCAGGATATCTGAGTGATTTTACCTGCAACCGTTTTGCGTTATTGGTTGATGAGAATGGCGGAAAACTGGTACATACACCCCGTTATGGAATAAAAGACAATCTGGAAAAAAGGAATGTAAAAGCTGTGTTGCAGGATAATGGTACGCTGACCGTTAACGTAACCACCAATTATGGCGGATTGCAGCAGGATGAATTGCACCAGCTGATCAATAATGTTTCAAAAGACAAGGTTAAGGAATACCTTCATGAACAACTGGACTTTGCAACATATGATATATCAAAATTTGATTACAGGGAAAATCGTACAGCGCTTCCCAGCATTGATGAGTCACTGGATATATTAGTTAGCAATTATGCCAATATAACTGGCAAACGGTTGTTCATAGTTCCCAATGTAATGACAAGGACGCACCAAAAATTCAGTGTGGATAGCACCCGCAAATTTGATGTGGTATTTAACCTGGAATACCAGGATGTAGATACTGTGGAGATTGAACTGCCTAAAGGTTACGAGGCTGAATCCATTCCAAAGGATGTTTCTGTAAAAAGCCAGTATGGCCAATATAGCTGTTCAGTAAAGCTGTCTGGGAACAAACTTTATTATTATCGCAATATAGAACGGTTTAGTGGCCGGTTCCCGGCTAACAGCTATGAGGACCTTCGCCAGTTTTATGAAGCTATGTATAAAGCAGACCGTAACCGGGTTGTGCTGGTTAAAAACGAACAACTGAAAGCATTTTGATGCAGGTTCAGTTTTGTATTTGTCTCAACTATTTATCCTGACGTTCCAAAATTTGTCACAATCTTCCCACGTGTAAGGCAAGCTGAACGAATTGAATAAAAAACTGTTTTTCAAACGGATTAATTTCAATAATTTTTCCGCTTAAAAAGCCGAAATGAAACTTGCCACACCAGACATTATTGTCTTTCTGCTCTATTTTATCATTGTATCGCTTTATGGTTACTGGATCTATCAGCGAAAGAAAAACACACACAATGATTCCAAAGACTTTTTTCTTGCGGAAGGTTCCCTGACCTGGTGGGCTATCGGGGCCTCACTGATTGCCTCTAACATCTCTGCTGAACAGTTTATTGGTATGAGTGGTCAGGCTTTCCAGCTGGGATTGGGCATTGCCTCCTATGAATGGATGGCTGCGCTCACCCTGATCATAGTGGCTGTATTCTTCATGCCCATGTACCTGAAGAATAAGATCTATACCATGCCCCAATTCCTCAGGCAGCGATATGATGGAAGGGTAGCGACCATAATGGCCGTGTTCTGGCTTTTGCTATATGTGCTGGTAAATCTGACATCCATTATCTATCTCGGCGCACTGAGTCTCCATAATATGTTTGGAGCGCCCTTTTTCGCCTGTGCGCTGGGCCTTGTGATCTTCGCCATCTTTATTACCCTTGGAGGTATGCGCGTGATCGGTTATACAGACGTAATACAGGTATTCTTCCTGGTGTTGGGTGGATTGGCTACTACCTATGTTGCACTGAAACTTGTATCTACAAACCTGGGCGATGGTCATGGTGCCTGGGAAGGATTGCAATTATTAAAACAGAAAGCGCCTGATCATTTTCATATGATCTTCCGAAAAGGAGAGAATCTGGTGTATAGCGGAGAACCTGCAGGCGGATTATCTCCAACAAAAGACCCCTGGTTTGATCTTCCAGGGCTGGCTGTATTGATTGGAGGATTATGGATCGCCAACCTTAGTTATTGGGGTTGTAACCAATATATCACTCAGCGCGCGCTGGGAGCCAGTCTGCCTACCGCAAGAAAAGGATTACTCTTTGCAGGCTTCCTGAAATTGTTGATGCCGGTTATTGTTGTACTGCCGGGTATTGCCTGTTATGTGATCTTTAAAGAAGCTAATCATCCTGAAATAACACAGGGTATGCATCAGATAGATGCGGCAACGGGACAGGAATTTATTAAACCGGATAATGCTTACTCCATTCTTCTGAATCTGTTGGGACCCGGACTAAAAGGGCTGGCATTTGCAGCACTTACTGCAGCAATTGTAGCATCTCTGGCTGGTAAGGCAAACAGCATCTCTACTATTTATTCCCTGGATATTTATAAGAACTTCTTTAATAAAACAGCAGACGACAGAACAGTGGTGCGCATGGGCCGCATTGTGATCATTGTAGCATTTGCAATAGCGCTGATTATATCGCCTGCATTAAAAAGCCTGGGACAGGGGTTTGCTTATATCCAGGAATTCACCGGATTTATATCACCGGGTATCGTTGCCATGTTCCTGATGGGATTCTTCTGGAAACGGGCCAATTCAAATGGTGCATTGGCCGCAACACTGGCAAGTATTCCTTTATCAGCTTTATTTAAATATACAGTGCCTGATATGCCCTTCATGAACAGGATGGCTGTTGTATTTGTGATCTGCCTTGCATTGATCATATTCTTTGGATTGGTTGATCCAAAAACAAAGAACAATCCAAAGGCTTTAAAAATAGAACCAGGAATGTTCAAACTGTCAAATGGTTTTATTGTTGGCATGCTGCTGACAATGGGCGTGCTGGCTGCTTTGTATATCGTTTACTGGTAGATCAGGGACAGTTGGCCTGAATGTCTTTGTTGATAAAGCCCAACAATTCTTTTTGAACTTCGGCCCGTTCCTCAGTAATGAGGTTTTTGACGAATACCAGTGAAACGTATTTTCGACAGAAATCAACAACGGGCCAGGTACCAAAAAGACCGGGACAGGCTAACGCCGTAGCTTTTCCATCTTTCTCTTCCAGCACCCATGCGCCGAGCGCATAATTGTAGCCCTTTGCTACTTCAGGGGCATATTTTATCATGGAAGGATTGGTCATAACCTTCATCATCTCATTTACACTTTCTTCACTCAGGATCTTTTTGCCTTTGTATTGCCCCTTGTTCAATAACATCACCAGGAACTGCATATAATCATCTGGTGTTGACAATGCACCGCCAGAAGGGTTCACTGCACTATTATCTAAAGTAGTGAAACTGGTACGGCGCATGCCCATGGGATTAAAGAGCTTCTGTTTGATCAATACATCAAATCTTTTCTTACTGATCACTTCCAGCGCACGTCCTGCAATATTCAATCCAATATTTCCATACCAGAAATCGGTTCCCGTATTAGCCCTGATGTCCCTTGCAGCAAAAGAATTCACTTCTTCTTCCAGTGAAGAAAATTTCTTTCGCTCTAATAATTTCTTCAGGAATTTGCCTTCATCTGCAATACCGGTTAAATGGGCAAGGCAATGCCGGAAAGTGATATAGCCCTTAAAGTACTTGTCCAGTTCGGGAACGTATTTGCTAACCTTATCATCCAGGCTGATCTTTCCTTCATCTACAAACATCATGACCAGGGCAGCCGTCAACCATTTACTACAGCTGGCAATAGGTGCCTGCGTCTTGCTGTTAAAATCTCCCAGTTCCCTTTTGAATGCAATGGTATCATTCTTCCAGACCATCATTACCACATTGTTTCCCAAGGCCTTCTGCCGGGCCTTTAACTCTGCGTCCAACTGGTTCCAGTCCTGCCCAAAAGCCACCTGAAATAGTAGCAGGAAGCTCATGAAAAAGGTGACTTTGATGCAGGTCTTCTTCATTTTATATGTCATTGTTTCACAATATTTGGCCACAGGGGCTGTTTTTGATATTAGCATAGAACTTGCGGTACCATTATAGTTTAAATAACAGATTACCACATGAACTTAGGAAATTTTACAATAAAAGCTGCTGAAGCATTTCAGCAGGCACAGCAAATCGCCTACAATGCTAAGAATCCGAACATTGAAACGGAGCATATATTAAAGGCGTTGCTTGAACAACAGGATTCACCCGTGGAATATTTGCTGAAGAAGAACAATGTAACGGTGAACCTGGTTGATAGCAAACTGGACGAGCTGATCGCAAAGCTGCCCACTACTTCTGGTGAGCCGGCACAACAGATCAGTCGCGAAGCTAATAGCCTAGTATTGCGTGCCGGTTCGGTATTAAAGC